>NZ_DHYX01000039.1:92569-121216 GCF_002414285.1 Clostridium sp. UBA5119
TTATTATACATATATTAAAAAAACTTTACTTAGGTTAATAATACTTAACATAAACAAGTTCTTTGTGTTTCAAACGTGAAAAAGACTAGAGAATTTTCTCTCTAGCCTTTTATGAATTTATTATCTTATCTTAATATTTCTATTTTTCTATATGATATGGAATTGTAATAATAAATTTTGTACCAACGCCTAAAGTACTTTCTACATCTATACTACCATTAAAACCAATAATTATATGTTTAACTATAGCAAGCCCTAATCCTGTCCCACCTTTTGCCCTAGACCTAGCTTTATCGACCCTATAAAATCTTTCGAAAAGTCTTGGTATATACTCTTTTGCAATTCCCATACCACTATCTTCTACAATAACTTTAAAGTAAGTGTCATAAATTATCTTTGTTATTACTACTGTATCAAAGGCTTCACTATATTTTATCGCATTATCTACTAGATTTATAAGCATTTGTTTAAATTTATCCTTATCTCCTAGAATATTAGGTATCTCATCTCCTACTATACTTACATGTACCTGCTTTTGTTCACCAGTATTCTTCATTAAATAAAATACATCCTCTATAGCTTTATTTACATTAAATACTTCTTTCTTAAATTCTTGCTTATGTTCAATTTGTGATAACAATAATATATCTGATATAAGTGTGGTAAGTCTTTCTGCTTCTTCGTTTATTATAGTTAAAAATTTTTTCTTAGTCTCATCATCGTCTACCTCTTTTAAAGTCTCAGCAAAACCTCTTATAGATGTAAGAGGAGTTTTAAGTTCATGGGATACATTAGCTACAAATTCGGTTCTCATATTTTCTAACTTTTTCAAGTCAGAAATATCTTGTATTACTGCTACTGCTCCAATATGTTGATGATTGTGAACTATAATATCTGCGGTTCTAACCCTAAGAAATTTTATAGTAGGAGCACTTAACTTAAACTCTTTAATATCTCTATCTCTCATAGAGAATATAAACTTTAAATTGACTTCTTTGCATATATTTTCAACTGGATTGCCTACTACATCTTCTTTAATATTAAAAATTTTCTTTGCATAGTTGTTTATCATTATTATATTATGACTATTATCTATAGCAATTACGCCACTTTCCATGCTTTGAAGAATAGCTGAAAGTCTATTTTGCTTTTCACTTACCTCATGTAAGCTACTTTCAAGCCTATCTGCCATATGATTAAAGTTTAAAGCTAACTTACCAAGCTCATCATTGGTGGTAATTTTAATTCTTCTACTTAAATTTCCATTAGTCATCATGGAAGTAATAACATCTAAATCCCTAATTGGTTTAACAATTATATATGATAACTTATTAGCAATCCAAAGAGATATAAAAATCATTATAATTATAGCACTACCATACCATACTATATATGTACCATTTAATTTATGCGTTGCTTTTACAGGGGTTGAAACTCTAACTACTATACCATCTTCTATAGCTACAGCATAGTAAATAACATAAGTTCCTTCCCTATCACTATATCTAGTAGTAGTACCGTTTCCTTTAGATTTAGCCATGATAACTTCATCTTTATAATTATAATTTATTAATTTTTCCACATTCCCTAAAGAATCAAATTGGGCAGTTCCATTGCTATTTATAATAGTAATTCTAATATTCAAATTTTTCATTTTATCTACTATATTAGAAAAACTCGCCTGATCAATGTTGTGTAACTGCTCACTTATTAAATAAGCATAAACATTTAATTGTTCTTTAGAACTTTCTTCACTTTCATAGGTAACTATTGTATAAAATACTATAGTTAAAAATCCTAGTACAAAAACTAATGCCGCAAAAACACTTAGCATTAGCCTTTTTTTCATAGTTCTTTGTGAATTATCTTTCATAACTTTCCCCAGAATTAAATTTATATCCTATACCTCTAATAGTTTGAATATAAATTGGATTTTTATCATTATCTTCTATCTTTTGTCTTAAATGTCTCACATGGACATCTACAGTTCTAGTTTCTCCTACATATTCGTAGCCCCATATCTTATCTAAAAGAAAATCTCTTGTCATAACTTTTCCTTTGTTTTTTATCAGTATTTCTAAAAGTTCAAACTCTTTTAATGTAAGTTCTATTTTTTCTTTTCCTTTATATACTTCATGTTTTTGATAATCTATACTTATATCTCCAAATTTAAAGCTATTATCTTCTTGTTTAAAACTAGTTCTTCTTAATATAGCTTTAGCTCTAGCTACTAGTTCCCTCACTGAAAAAGGTTTTGTTATATAATCATCTGCTCCTAACTCTAAGCCTAAAATCTTGTCTAATTCCTCACCTTTTGCTGTAATCATAATTATTGGTGTAGACTCTATATATGAATTTTTTCTAATAGCCTTGCATACTTCTAATCCATCTATCCCCGGCAACATAAGGTCTAAAAATATTAAATCTGGTTTTTCATCTTCAGCTATTTTTAACGCATCAATTCCATTATCAGCAGTTATAACCTTAAATCCATTCTTAGTTAAATTAAATTTAATTAGTTCCTGAATATGTGCCTCATCATCAACTACTAATATTGTTTTCTCCATAAATATCACTCCTTAGACTCATGGATAAATACAAATGAAAATAACCTACCATGAGATTCTTCTTCTTTTCTATATGAATATAACTTTTTATCCTTGCTACAGTATGTACATAAATTTAAACATACTATATTATTATTTTTGATACCTTCATTCATTAACTGTATCTCTACACACTTTTGTAAATCTAAATTTCTACCATAATTAATCTGTTGATTTTTAAATAAATCACAATCCTTGAAATTATCTATAAGCTCCTGGCTTACTTCATAGCAACAGCTTTTATTATGAGGTCCTATAAAAGCTTTAATATAGCTATGATCACACCCATAATTTTCTTTCATAACTTTAAGTCCTTTAGAAACTATATTATTCAAAGTTCCTTTCCAACCACTATGAAGAGCTGCTATTACTTTATTTTTAGTATCTACTAAAATTATTGGTACACAATCCGCTGTAAATACCCCTATAGCAATCTGTTTTTCTTTTGTTACAATACCATCTCCATCATAGTTTACTATATCCATATTTTCTTCGTAAAAAAATACTTTGGTTCCATGAACTTGATTTAAATATACAACCTCATTTACTTTAAACCACTTTTTTAAATTATTTAAACTAGATTTTCCTTCATTAAATGCTTTATTAAAGTTTAAATTATTTTTTGCTGTAGAAAATCCAATGGTTATATCACCTAAATCATAGGTCAGAAATTCATTATTTTCTATGTTATAGGATCTCATATTACTTATCACCACTTAAACCCTTTATCTCTTCTATAAAACTATTAATATCATCAAACTTTCTATATACAGATGCAAATCTTATATAAGCAACTTCATCCATATACCTTAATTTCTCCAATATTAATTCTCCTATTTCCTCGGATCTTATTTCACTAGTCATGGTATTATTAAGTCTTTTTTCAATTGAATTTACTAAGTTTTCTATCTCTAATCTTGATACAGGTCTTTTCTCACAGGCTCTTATAACACCACTTATGATTTTATCCCTGTTAAATAACTCTCTAGTTAAGTTTCTTTTTATAACAAATATTTGTATATCCTCTATTTTTTCATAGGTAGTATATCTTTTATTGCAATTAAGACATTCTCTTCTACGTCTAATTGCACCATCATCTTCTGTTGCTCTAGAATCTACAACCTTACTTTCTTCTCCATTGCAATAAGGACACTTCACTATAATCACATCCTCTAAGTTTTTTCTGTTTATACTACGATTATACACAAAGTATTCACTATTTGTATATAATTAATTATTTTCTCCTAATTATTTTCAACAATACCCTCTCCATCTACTAAAATAACATCTACTCCAATTTTTTTAATTCTCTCCCAAGGCAATTCTATATCTTCATTTTTTGAAAACCATCCAGATTTCTGTGTTGGAAGTATTATTGCTTCTAATTTATATTCTTCACAATTAACTTTAAAATCTTTTATATATCCAAGTTTAGTACCTGTGTTAATATCTATTATCTCCATAGTTTTTAAACTATTTATCGCAAACATTGAAGTTTCCATAAAAAACTCCCTCCTTAAATTTTATATCATTTAATCTATATTCTCTTTTAAATAATATAGAACATAAAAAAGAGCCTAAGCTCTCTTTTTATACTAAAGTAAGTTTATTTATTTCTTCTATTATAAAACATCGTCTATCTACATTTACTAAAACAACTATATAATCTCCACCTATTAATTTTACATTACCTGTTGGTATTATTTCTTTTTCTCCTCTTTTTATAGAGACAAGAAGACAACCCTTCGGCCAATGAACTTCACTTATAAATTTTCCTTCACCTATACTTCCCATTTCAATACAAAATTCTAATATGGTCTTTTTACTGTCACTTTCCTCTTTAGTTAATCCAACCCTTTTTAGCAACCTTTCTAATAGAACCTCATAAATTGGTTCATTTCTTAACAACTCTGAAGTAACGTATGAAATTATAACTACTACTGATAAAGACAACAAATGATTAAAGGAACCTGTCATTTCCATTATAAGAACAATTCCCGTTATAGGAGCTTTTACTACAGATGCAAAATATCCTGCCATACCTAAAGCTATAAAGTTAATAATATATGAGCTGTTTATTCCAAAAACATCTATTGAAAAACTTCCAACTATGGCTCCTATAATTGCTCCTAACAATAACATTGGTAAGAATATCCCACCTGGTACCCCAGAGCCAAAACAAATTAAAAGTAATAAAAATTTAACTATGTATATTATTGTTAAAAATAAGATTGATTTTTCTTCTAATGCTAAATGTAATATCAGCTCATGACCTCCACCTAATAACATAGGTGCTGTCAATCCAATAATTGCTGTTAGTACAAAAGGGATCATTATTTTTACTTCTTGAGGTATATTTTTAAATTTAGAATATAAATCTTGAAATAAGTATATTCCTTTTGAAAATATAACTCCCATTATTCCTGTTAAAATACCTAATATAATTAAAATCCAATAATAACTTAATGGCAATGCATCCATTGCACCCACAGTTAAAGCTGGCTCAATGCCTAAAAATCTTTTTGTAACAAAATCTGCAGTTATAGCCGCCGGCATAACCGTCAATAATACTAATGGAGAAAAATTTCTATGAATTTCTTCTAATGCAAAGATTATTCCAGATAAAGGTGAATTAAAAGCAGCAGACAAACCTGCCGACGCTCCAGCTGTTATTAAAAATTCCTTTTTAACTGGCATATTTTTATAATTTTTTTCTCCAACTCCTTCACCTATTGAAGCTCCAATTTGAACTGAAGGACCTTCTCTACCAACAGAAAGTCCAGCTGACAAAGCTAAAAATCCTCCAATAAACTTGTATATTAATATTCTAGACCAATTCATTTTTAATTTATTTATAACTCGTCCTTTTACTTGCGGAATACCGCTTCCTGAAATCATGCCTTCCTGTTTAACCATGATTCCTACTATTATTCCAATAGTTGCTAAAATTCCAATAACTAAAATCGCTTTTAATAAATCCTTATTTCCCCATGAATAAAAATTATTAAAAAGTAGCGAGAATTTATTTATTAGTATCCTATTAAGTACTATTACTACTCCTGTTACTAAGCCTACAATAATTCCTTGAAAAACTAATCTATACTTCATATTTTTTCTCTGAATCATCATTTCCTTTATTCTTTCGCCTTCCACTGTTCCATCACCTCAATTTCAAATATATACTTAACTTAATCTAATATTTAAGAATTACTAAAATCTTCTCAAATAATTTATCCTACGATAACTTATTTTGTGAATAAATTACAAAACCCTGTTTTTGTCTATCAATATGATAAATTCAAAAAAATTTAACACATAAGTTAAATAATATCTCTCCTAAAAATAGTTTAACAGAACAACTATCTTTTAATCAAATTTTATTCAATTTGAAATTTTCATAATTTTAAGCTTACATATTCAATATATTGTATAAGATATAAATATTTATTTTAATACAAAGGCTCATATCAAATTATCCACATATTCTAAATCTATAATATCTTATAAAACAAAAAGGAGCCAAGGCTCCTTTTTGCTGAGTCATAAATTTTAAATTTTAACTTCATTGCAATGTAAATTTTAATATAATATGATTTCATTACATAAACTATTGCAACTAGTTTTAATTCTAAATTAAGCTACCTACCTGTAAATAAGCATATTACACGTGTTTCCTCATATGTTTAAGTGCTGTCTTTTCCAATCTTGAAACCTGAGCTTGAGATATTCCAATTTCATCAGCAACCTCCATTTGGGTTCTTCCTTGAAAAAATCTTAAGTTTAAGATTAGTTTTTCCCTATCTGTAAGCTTCTTCATACCTTCTTTTATTGATATATTTTCAAGCCATCCATCATCTAAATTCTTACTATCACTAATTTGATCCATAACAAATATGGCATCTCCACCATCATGGTAAATAGGTTCAAATAATGAAATGGGGTCTTGAATTGCATCTAGTGCAAATACTATCTCTTCTTTAGGTATTTCTAGTTCTTTTGCAATTTGAGAGATAGTTGGCTCCTTATTATCCTTGTTAACAAGCTTATCTCTCACTTGTAATGCCTTATAAGCAATATCTCTTAAGGATCTACTTACTCTAATAGAGTTATTATCCCGAAGGTATCTTCTAATTTCTCCAATTATCATCGGTACTGCATAAGTGGAAAATCTAACATTTTGACTTAAATCAAAATTGTCAATAGCCTTCATTAAACCTATGCAACCTACTTGAAATAAGTCATCTACATTTTCCCCTCTGTTATTAAATCTTTGAATTACACTTAATACTAACCTTAGATTTCCTTTTATAAAATCCTCTCTACAGCCCTTATCACCTTGCTTTATCTTGATTAGTAGTTCCCTCATTTCCTTCTCTTTTAATACAGGTAGTTTCGAAGTATTCACTCCACAAATTTCTACTTTATTAATCATCATAAGGTCTCATTCCCTTCAGAATAATTACATTAAAATTATTTCCTGATGTAGCTTTTTTATACTAAAGACAACCTTATAACATTTTATTAATTTCTTTTTTAAGTCTCTTAATTATTCTTTTTTCCAGTCTAGAAATGTAGGATTGAGATATACCAAGCATATCGGCAACTTCCTTCTGGGTTTTTTCTGTAATTCCATTTAGTCCAAATCTCAACTCTATTATTTCTTTCTCCCTACTATTTAATTTATCCATAGCAATTCCAAGAAGTTGCTTATCTACTTCTTCTTCTATATAGTTATATACTACATTACTATCAGTTCCTAATATATCGGATAATAACAGCTCGTTTCCATCCCAATCAATATTTAATGGCTCATAAAAAGATATTTCTGTTTTTATCTTATTATTTCTCCTTAGATACATAAGTATTTCATTTTCTATGCATCTAGAAGAATATGTTGCTAATTTAATCTTCTTTTCCGGCGCAAAGGTGTTTACGGCTTTTATAAGTCCTATAGTTCCTACTGATATTAAATCCTCTACATTTACTCCTGTATTTTCAAATTTTCTTGCTATATAAACTACCAATCTTAAGTTACGTTCAATTAAGATGGATCTTATGCTTTCATCTCCCATTTCTAGGTTTTCTACCAATACTTCCTCTTCTTCTTTAGTCAATGGTGGTGGTAATGCATCATTTCCCCCTATGTAGTAAATTGATTTTGCAAAGCCTTTAAACTTACTTAAAAATCTACTTAGTATGCCCTGCAACCCATTTCTCATTTCTAAAATTTTCTTTGATATCTTATTCATAAAAATTCCTCCTATTCTATAATCCCCCTTGGTAAAAGTCCATTATAATCACTATGTTTGCTAAGCTTATTATCACAAAATGCCAATATCAAACTTTCTTCTTTTATATCTCCATTAATGTTTATCTTCACACTATCTGGTCTAATTCCAATAAGTTTTCCATTATATCCACTTACCACAGAGTAAGGAATGTTATATATGCTATGGTTCTTTAAATTTAAATCTTTAAAAAACTTCTTTTCTACGATTATTACAGGCAAATTTGTTGCTGGTTCTCTAAGTTCATTACCTGTATCTAGAAAGGCTTTTATTATAGTCTTCACATTATCGACACATATTTCAGTAGTATATACATAATTAGTTAATGAGCGTCTATCTTTTACATATACAGTTAACTTATAAATTAACATATAAATAATCATTAAAGACAATATAAGGTTTTTATAGGAAAAATTATATATCATAGTACTTGATGATAAAGATGGATTATCTTTTATGGCTATATAAAAAGACATTCCTGCAAGAAGTACAGAATACAATATAAATATTCCAGTAGCTTTTAATACTTCACCCATACATTTATCTTTAATAGATATTATCATCATCAGTAGAGCTACTAATATTTTAAAGGGCGTAGATGTAAAAAACTGTAGTTTAGGAATAACTATAGCAAAAACATATGAAGCACCAATAGCTGAACTTAGCATTAACCTACCCATTGAAACCTTCTTTTTTATAGTTTGCATAGTTATTGTTAGTAAAAATAAATTCACTAAAAAATTTTCTAACAAAAGCATATCTAAATACACTACCATTTTATTTACCCCCTTAAAGATTATTATATAGGTTGCTTAATGTAAAATTTGTAAAATCATATGGTAAAATTTCATATTATTACTAGAAAATTATGTCATTTTACGATTTTTTTTTTAAATTAAGTATCAGTTCAAAAATAAACTATGTAAATTAAACAAAAGTCCTTGAAATAATAAAAGGGGGAAATGTAATACATTTAGTCACATTTCACCCTTTGCATGGAACTTTTAAAATTTAAATAAGAAGAGACTATTGCAAAATGATTAAAAATCATCTTACAATAGCCTCTTAATAAAATACATAATAATCTTATATTATCTCATGCTTTTTCTTAGCCATGTAGGAACTGTAAAGTCTTCACTTTCATCTTTTGAAGATGTAGCAGTATCGTTTGATTGAGTTGCTGCTACTTCTGATTTAGAACCTTGACTTTTAATAGTGTCAAAACTTACTCCACTTTCCATTTTAGCTTTTTCACAATCAAATCCAGTAGCAATAACTGTTATTCTTATCTCATCATTTAAGCTCTCATCAATTACAGCCCCAAATATAATATTTGCATCTGGATCAGCTTCTTCCTGTACTATTTGTGCAGCTTCATTAATTTCTAACAAAGACAAATCAGCTCCCCCAGTAACATTTAAAAGTACTCCAGTTGCTCCTATAATTGAAGTTTCTAAAAGTGGACTTGCTATTGCTTCTCTTGCAGCATCTTGTGCTCTATTATCGCCAGTTCCAACACCTACTCCCATATGAGCAAGTCCTTTATTAACCATAATAGTGCTTATATCTGCAAAGTCCAAGTTAATTAATCCTGGTATAGTTATTAAGTCAGAAATACCTTGTACACCTTGTTTTAAAACATCATCTGCTTTTCTAAAAGATTCTACAAGAGTAGTTTTTTTATCCACAAGAGATAATAATCTTTCATTTGGAATTGTTACTAATGTATCAACTGATTCCTTTAAAGCCTTAATTCCAGCTTCTGCATGAATCATTCTTTTTCTTCCTTCAAAAGGGAAAGGTTTAGTTACAACACCTACAGTTAAAATCCCCATAGATTTAGCTATTTCTGCTACTACTGGTGCAGCTCCTGTACCAGTTCCTCCACCCATTCCACAAGTAACAAATACCATATCTGCACCTTTTAATGCTTCAATTATTTCTTCCTTACTTTCTTCTGCTGCTTTTCTTCCTATTTCAGGATTTGCACCTGCACCTAAGCCTCTAGTAAGCTTGTCTCCTAATTGAATTTTAAACTCAGCCTTAGATAAAACTAATGCTTGTTTATCTGTATTAATACCTATGAATTCAACATTTTTAAGTCCTTCTTCAATCATTCTATTTACAGCGTTGTTTCCACCGCCACCACAACCTACAACTTTAATTTTACATAAATCATCATTTTGAACATCGAAATCAATCACTTTATTACCTCCTCATTAGAAAAACTCTTTAGAATTCCTTTTAGTCTTGTTATAAACTTATTTTCTTTACTTCTATTATTGCTACTACTCAACTTTTCATTACAACTTTCACAGGAACTTTTCTCTTTATTAAATATTTCTTCTTTGCTTAAAACATCTCTTATGATTCCTGTAGCTGTTGAATATATTGGGTTTGCTGCTCCAACATAATTTGGAACACCTATTCTAACTGGCTTTCCTAATATTTCTGAAGCTATAGTCGTAATATCTCTAAATAAAGATATTCCACCTCCAACAATTACGAAACTGCCAATTTGATCACTTAATTGCTCTTTTTCAATGCGCTTATTTATTATTTCAAGTAGTTCTTTAACTCTTTCACCTATTATATCTACTAACATTTCATAATTAATTTCCACTATACTATTTTCACTAGTGTTAATCTTTATTTTATGATTTTCAGTTGAATTATCTTTCAATAAAGTATTACATTTAAATTTTAATCTTTCACTATCTTGTAATGATAACTTTAGGCAAATAGAAATATCATTTGTAATATTATTACCACCTAAGGGTACTGAAAAGTAATCTAAGAATCTATTATTTTTAAAAACTGTAATTTCCATATTAGAACTTCCAATATCGATAATTGATACACCTTTAGCAAGTTCAAGATTTTCAATTATATCCTTGCTTATACCTATGGCATTAACTACCCATCCCTTTATCTCGATTCCAGTTTCTTTTAAACATTTTTTATATCCATCAACATATTTTTTACTTAGTATAAATGCGTTGCCTTCTGATTCTAGCACCTTCCCTTTCATTCCTAATGGATTAGTAATATTCTTCATAGAATCAACTATGTATTCTTCAATATCAACTTGAACAATTTCTTGCTCCTTGCCAACACAAAACTTTGCAACTTCTCCTACATTTAATATATCTTCTTTGCTAATCTCTTTCATTTCTGGGAAAGACAAAACACCTTTAGTCTTTACGATTTCACATAAAGAAATTGGTACAGATAAGTATGCTTCTTCTAATGGTGAATTTACAATTTCCTTTAAACGCTCTACTACATTGCGTAAAATACAAGAAATATCCTCTTCATCCAACATTACATTATCCTTAGCTCCCTCATAATCTGAAGTAGTAATTCCCATAATTTGTATTTTGTTTTCTTGGTCTAATCTTCCAACTACTCCACATACCTTTGAAGAACTTATATCTATTCCAACAATGTAATTATTCATATAACATATTCCTCCCACATTCTACTCCCTAAGAAGTTTACAGTGTACAAAGGTATATTCAACATGAAAAATGAAATTCCTTCAAAATAGTAGAATATTTTTAGAATATATTTATACAATGGCTAGTCTCTATAATACTTACTACCATATACAGGTAAATAACGAAATTATCTCAATATATTATAAATACGCCATTTAATCATTTATATTCTATCTATAGTATAAAACTTAATTAAAAAAAACACAATAGTTAAATTCCCTATACCATTGATATTATAGGTTTTCGAAGAAACAAAGAACTCTGTTTATAGTTCTTCTTTATCAATATATCTGATAATTTTACTTATAGCCATTTCCATAGTCTGCATACCATATTTTGACGAAGTTTCCATAGTTGATGGTATTTGATGTATTTTCCCTTCTCTAATTAAATTTTGAACTGCTGGGGTATTAACCATTACTTCAAGAGCTGCAATTCTTCCACTACCATCTACCTTCTTAAATAATCTTTGACATACTATACCTTTTAACACCGTAGAAAGCTGATTTCTTATCCTTAATTGCTGTTCTGACGGAAAATAATTTATGATTCTATCAATTGTTTTGTAGGCACTTATGGTATGTAATGTAGAAATTACTAGATGTCCTGTTTCTGCTGCTAGAAGTACTGCTGACATAGTTTCTAAATCTCTTATTTCTCCAACTAAAATTACATCTGGATCTTCTCTAAGTATGGCTCTTAGCCCACTATCATAGCTTTCCGTATCCCTTCCTATTTCCCGTTGATTAATTAGAGATTTCTTATGATTATGTAAATACTCTATAGGATCCTCCAAAGTGACAATATGAGTTTTTTTATTTGAATTTATCTCATTTATCATAGCTGCCATAGTAGTACTCTTACCACTTCCAGTTGGACCAGTTATAAGAATTAAGCCATCCTTTTTATTTGTAAATTCCTTTATAATTGTAGGCATATTTAAATCTTCTAGAGTTGGAACTTTTACTGGTATTACTCTAATCGCAATAGTATCAAAACTTCTTTCTTTATACACATTAACCCTATATCTGCCTACATCTGGTAGAGTATATAGTATATCTCTCTCCCCTATTTCATTATATATAAAGTAATCTTCTCCAAGGATTTCCTTACTATATTTCTTAACTATTTCTTCAGATAAAACTTCTTCTATTACATTTATTAATTCTCCATTTTTTCGTAGAATAGGAGGTGCTCCTACAGACAGATGCAAATCTGAACCTTGATTTTTAACCACATATTTTAAAAGTTCCTTTAGTTCCATTTTTATCTCCTTACATATAATAAAATACATTTCAACCTACATTGTTATATTTATAATTATCTACTTTACATTAAGTTTACTATAATTTTAATTAATATATCAATTTATATAATCGTATTAAATATATTTATATTTATATAATTCTTTAACATTAGTTAAAGTTTTCTAAAAAATATGATATGTATTGATTCATATATGTTTATAAATCAATACATATCAATACCTTTTATAATATAAATATAATTATATAGTAAATATTTAATTAATATATATTATTAGCTTTCTCCACAATTTAACTCCTTAAGTAGTTTCTTCAATGCTCTTTTTTCTATTCTAGATACATAGGATCTTGAAATACCTAATATTGAAGCTATCTCTCTTTGAGTTTTTGGTTTCCCATCTATTAACCCGTACCTCATTTCTATTATTCTTCTCTCTCTTTCTTGAAGACATGTTTCCAGTATACAATATAATTTTTTCACTTGTATCTTATTTTCCACTACCTCCAAAATGGAATCTTTATCACTACTTAATATGTCCATAAGGGATATTTCATTTCCTTCTTTGTCTAGACCTATAGGATCTTGCAAATATACTTCACTTCTAATTTTCTTATTGTTTCTAATGAGCATAAGAATCTCATTTTCTATACATCTTGCAGCATAAGTTGCTAACCTAGTTCCCTTATCCATATCAAATGAATCTATTGCCTTAATTAATCCTACTGTTCCAATTGATATTAAATCATCCACTTCTTTCCCCGGAAATGAATATTTTTTTACTATGTGTGCTACTAATCTTAGATTTCTTTCAACTAAGACACCCTTTGCTTCAGGATCTCCATCTTTTAATCTCTGTAAATATTCTTTTTCTTCTACTTCTGTAAGTGGCTGTGGAAAAGAGTTATTTCCTGAAACATATCCTGTAAGTAAGGCATATTCGCTAATTACATTCAATAACCAACTCAAGCAAAACATTTATGCTCCCCCTAATAGTGCTTATTATTATAATATGTTTACTTTAGGGGAAAAGTGACTATATGGTAATATTTATTTGAAAGAAAAATTTTAAATTTTAGGTATATTATACAATGTAAAATCTAACTTTAATTTAATTTCACAATATCACTCTGAATTAAATTTTCTACTATATCCTTAAATACAGAACATGCAACTTGACTACTACCGCTCTCTTCTTCTATCTGTGGTAAATATATAACCATGGAATAATACTTGTTATCATATTTGAAAAAACCTGCAAACCACCCATCAGAACACTTTTTATCTCCATTCAAATATTCAGTAGTTCCAGTTTTGCCGCCAATTTCTATATTATCTATTTTAGAATTGCTTCCTGTACCAAGCTCATCATTTACTACACCTATCATACCTTCTTTAATTATATTAGCAGTACTTTCACTGAATATCTCTATAGATTCACTTTCATACTTCTTTAAAATTTTACCTTCTTCACTTATTATTTTATTTATAATTTTAGGTTTAATATATTTACCACCATTAACTACTGTATTAGGAATGGATAATGCTGCTAGAGGTGTAGTTCTCACCGTTTGTCCTATAGATGTATTAGTAATGATATCTAAGTTGTTTTCTACCTTATATCCTTCTATAGTTCCACTTTTCTCATCTTGAAGATTTAGCGTCTTGTTGAATAAGCCTAATCTATTAGATAATTCATATATTCTATCCATTCCAACCTTCCATCCAATCTGAGCAAAAGTATCATTAGAAGATGCTATGTATGCTTGCTCCATATTATATGAACCTAGCTTTTCAATGCTTTTGGGGAAAATTCCCTTTAAATAGAACTTTTCATCTCTTCCTACTAGTTGATTTTCTAAAGCTGCTTCATATAGTATANNTTTAAAGGTAGAACCAAGTAAAAAACCATTCCCACTAGGTATTCCGATATTTACATTAGATAGATTATCATTTTTCTGCGCCATTGATAATATATCCCCAGTGCTGCTTTCCATTAATACTGCTCCAATTTGGCCGTATTCTTCATAATTTTTACTTTTTAGAATCTCTTCTACTTTTTTTTGAATATGATAATCTAGGGTTGTAACTACATTATTATTACCTTTTATGTCACTAAATACTTTTTTAACAACATTACCACTAACATCCTTTTCAAGCTTTAATTGCTCTTTTTTATTATTCTTAATATATTCATATATTTCTCTTTCTAAGGTTCCCTCATCTTTCAGCTTTGAATTATCAGAATATTTTACTCCACTAGCTAGTATATTCTTTATATTCCAATCATTATACTTTTTATATTCAGTATATTCGTATATATACATTCCTCTTACATCTTCTATATTTTTTAACTTTTCATAACATTCTTTATCAATTTCATATTGTTTATTTCCATTTTCAATTTCATATTGTAATAAAGAAATATCATAATCTCTATTAAAACTTCGCAGTATATAAGATACATTTTTCATTGAAATAAAAGCTGCTTCCTCGTTTAATGTATAAAAAGTTAATGGATCTATCACTACATAATATTTTAATGTACTTTCAAAAAGGTTATTGTCATTTCGATCAAGCAACTTAAAGTTAATATTACTTATATCCTCTTCATAGTAATATTGTTCAGTAGCAGACACTGAAAGTGTAGAACCCTGCATTAATTGAATATGGATAAATCTAATAATTAATCCTATAAACATTAATATCATAATGGATAATAGGTAATAATTTCTCTTTGCTACCTTCCCTTTATTACTTTTTTGAAACAATAAAAACACCTCCCTTAGTATAATCTTTGACTAAAGAAAGGTGTTTAATACCAAATTTTTGAAACTTGTTTATACTGACCTATGTAATAATTACTCTTGTCTTGCTAATATCTGGTGGATATTTCCTTTAATAACTTCTATAGCTACTTTATTATGTCCACCTTCTGGTATAATAATATCTGCATACTTCTTAGTATTTTCTGTAAATTGTTCATGCATCTGCTTAACTACAGTTAAATATTGGGTTATTACCGAATCTACAGTTCTTCCTCTTTCATTAATATCTCTTACTAGTCTTCTTATGAATCTTACATCCGCATCAGTATCTACATATATTTTTATATCTAACATGTCTCTAAGAGATTCATCCTCAAGAACAAGTATTCCTTCTACTATTACTATTTCTCTTGGTTCCACTAGTATAGTTTCTTTTTTTCTATTATGCACCTCAAAATCATACTGAGGCTTCTCAATAGCTTTACCATGAATTAAAGATTTTAAATGATTTACTAATAAGGCTGTATCGAAGGCATATGGATGATCATAGTTTGTCTTTACTCTGTCCTCCATAGTTAAATGGCTTTGGTCCTTATAATAACAATCCTGTTCTATCATAGCTATGCAATTTCCATCAAAACTTTTGCATATTTCCTTCGCTATAGTACTTTTTCCTGAACCAGTTCCACCTGTTATTCCTATTATAACTGGACGTTTCATCAAACTTCCTCCTTAGCCTTTATTATAATATCATTTTCTTCTAATTCTTCATCAACTTTAGCAGTATATATCATTTTTGAACTAGGTGCTGATTCAATTTTATTTCCTTTTTCATCATGAAGGTCTCTAAGAACAACTTGCTTATTTTCTCCTATCGGTCTTAAAACCTCTACTTGAGCTCCTTCAACTACTTTATTTCTATGCTCAATTGTAACTATTCCTGTTCCTTTATTATAATCCTTAACTATACCTATAATGTCATAATTTCTGACATAGGCTGAACTATCTTGAACTTGTTTATTTTCTTCATTTAAATAGAATCCAGTATAGTATTGTCTATGACTAGGTTTATTTAAGTCTTCTAACCATCTTGGATTAAACTTATAGTCTTCTGGGGATTTCAT
The DNA here is from genome assembly GCF_002414285.1 of Clostridium sp. UBA5119. NCBI lineage: Bacteria > Bacillati > Bacillota > Clostridia > Eubacteriales > Clostridiaceae > Clostridium > Clostridium sp. UBA5119. The sequence goes on from NZ_DHYX01000039.1 coordinate 109,119, forward strand.
ATATTCATCTATAGCTTCTCTATAAGCTTTAACAACACTTGCCACATAGTAAGTACTCTTCATTCTACCCTCTATTTTAAATGACAGTGCGCCAGTTTCCATAAGTTCTGGAATATGCTCAATCATACATAAATCCTTAGAATTCATTATATATGTTCCCTTATCATCTTCCATGATAGGATAATATTCTCCTTCACGTTTTTCCTCTACTAGATGATATTTATATCTACATGGTTGTGCACAAGACCCTCTATTAGAATCTCGCCCTACCATATAGTTAGATATAAGACATCTTCCTGAATACGCCATACACATAGAACCATGAACAAATATCTCTAAATCCATAGTTTCAGGTATTTTCTCTTGTACCTTTTTTATTTCTTCAAGGGACAACTCTCTAGCTAAAACAACTCTTTTTACCCCCATCTTATGCCAAAACTCACAAGTCTTCCAGTTAACAGTATTTGCTTGAGTACTTAAATGCAACTCCATATTTGGTACTGTTTCTCTAGCCATCATAATTATACCAGGGTCTGATACTATAATTGCATCTACTCCTGCTTCATATAATTCCTTCAGATAATCTTCTAAACCATCTAAATCATCATTATGTGGAAATACATTTAAAGTTACATATACTTTTTTACCTTTTGAATGAGCAAATTCTATACCTTCTAATAATTCTTCATTGCTAAAATTATCTGCAAAGGCTCTAAGATTTAACTTGCTACCACCTAGATATACTGCATCTGCTCCAAAATTTATTGCTGCTTTAAGCTTCTCCAAGTTCCCTGCTGGAGCTAATAGTTCCGGTGTTTTCATTTTCATTCCTCCTAACTGTCAGTGCTATACCATCTCCCATTGGTATTACTGTTGTAAGTAAATTTTCATCCTTTGAGATTGTCTCCATATATTTCTTCATTCTTTTTACTATAGTAATTTTTCTTCTTATCATCAAGTCTTTACATGCAACCATACCTCTAAACAATACATTATCTGATATAATTATTCCATCCTTTGATAACATTCTTATGCAATGAGGTAAAAATTCACTATAATGACCTTTACCTGCATCCATAAAAATCAGATCATACTCATCATCTAATCCTTCAAGGATTTCCAAACAATCACCTTGTATTATTGATATCTTTTCATCTAAACCTGCTTTTTTTATATTTTCAGTTGCTATGGTTACCATTTTCTCATCTCTTTCAATGGTAGTTATAGTAACATTATTTTCCGATGCTAAGGACATTAAAATGGAGGAGTATCCTATTGCTGTGCCAAGCTCAAGTATCTTTTTAGGTTTTTTTAAATTAATCATAAACTCTATTAATCTAGCAGTTTCCTTTTGAACTATAGGTACTGCATTTTCTTCCGCAAAATCTTCTAACTCTTTTAACATCCCTTTAGAATCTCCTATGAGACCTCTTAAGTACTTTTCCATATAATCATATGTAATACCGCTCATTTCTTCCTCCATATAATCCTATATAATTTAATCATTATTTATATACTCTATTTAAAATCTCTTATCCATATCATATATATTTACTATTAAGAATATAATAATTTTATAATACAAAGTTATAAGCTCAAAATTATTGAGCTTACAACTTTTTATTCAATTTTAATATCTTAGTATCCTAATTCTTTTAACTTATTCATAAAGTCTACATCATTATCAGTAAAATAATGATGTGTTTTATCTTTTTCTAAAACGTAAAATAAATAATCAGTACTTTTAGGCTTAGCTGATGCTAAAATTGATGATATTCCTGGACTAGATATAGGCCCCAATGGCAATCCATGATTTTTATAAGTATTATAAGGTGAATCTACCTCTAAATGTTTATTTAAAACAGTATCTACATGCTCACCTAAAGCATAAATAACTGTAGCATCAATCTGTAGCTTCATTTCCTTTTTTAACCTATTGTATATAACTGAGGAAACTAATGGTCTCTCTTCATCTACTCTAGTTTCATTTTCAATAAGAGAAGCTATAGTTATTATATCGTAAATATTAGTTCCTTCTNNAATAATACTATTAATTTTAGAATTAAAAGCATTATTCATAGTAGCTATAACTTCATTAGGTTTAACTCCTGGATTAAAGAAATATGTATCAGGAAATAAAAATCCTTCTAAATCATATCTCCTTCCTTCCTTTGCTGGAATATAATCAGGAGCTGCATATTCCTTTATAGCTTTTAAGAACTCATCCTTAGTAAATAATCCTTTTTCCTCAAATAATATAGCCATTTTTTCTATATCATATCCTTCTGGAATAGTTACAGATATAGAGCCTTCATTATTTTTATTCTCTAAAACAGCAATTATCTCCTCAAAGCTTAAATTACCTGATAACTTAAATGTTCCTGGTACAAGTTCTGCTGAAGTATTATGCAACTTCATATAAATCTTCATCAATGTTTTGCTTTTTATAAAACCTTGATTATCTAACCTATCTAATATGTTGTAAAGAGAATCCCCTTCATTTACAACTACGGTGACTTCCTCACCTTTTAATGGAGACTTTGTCGCATAATTGTAATAAAAACCACTGACTGTTAATATTGCTATTAACACTATTACAATTATACCTACAATTTTCTTCATATTACACCCCCATGAACGGAAATATTATTTCCTTAATGCTGCTCTCTTTCTTAAGGTTGGATCTAGTATTTTCTTTCTTAATCTTATAGTTTTTGGAGTAACCTCTACAAGCTCATCAGAAGCTATAAATTCTATGCATTGCTCTAATGACATATTAGGTACTGGTATTAATTTAAGTGCATCATCTGATCCTGAAGATCTTGTATTTGAAAGATGTTTCTTCTTACATACATTAACTTCTATATCTTCATTTCTTGAACATTCTCCACAAACCATTCCTTGATATACTGGAACACCTGGTCCTATAAATAATCTTCCTCTTTCTTGTGCATTGAATAATCCATATCCAATAGATTCTCCAGATTCAAACACAACTAGCGATCCTCTATTTCTCTCTATTATATCACCTTTGTATTTTTCATAACCAATTAAAACATGGTTCATTATTCCATTCCCTCTAGTTTCAGTCATAAACTCATTTCTTAATCCAATTATTCCTCTTGATGGAACTTTAAATTCAAGCCTAGTATATCCATTGACAGCACTAGTCATGTTAACCATCTCTGCTTTTCTTGGACCCATCTTTTCCATAACAACTCCCATATACTCTTCTGGTACGTCCATTGTTAAGTTTTCCATAGGTTCTAAAAGTTCTCCATTTTCATGTTTGTATATAACAGATGGCTTAGATACTTGGAATTCATAACCTTCTCTTCTCATAGTTTCAATAAGAATTGAAAGATGAAGTTCTCCTCTTCCACTAACTTTAAATGAGTCTGCTGAATCAGTTTCTTCAACTCTTAAACTTACATTAGTTTCAAGTTCTTTCATAAGTCTATCCCTTAAGTGTCTAGATGTAACAAAATCTCCATCTTGACCTGCGAATGGCGAGTTATTAACTATAAAGTTCATACTAAGAGTTGGCTCATCAATATCAACAAATGGCAATGCTTCTGGGTNNATCTGCTATTGTTTCTCCAATATTTATACCAGGAATTCCTGATATAGCTATAATATCACCAAGTTTAGCTTCTTCTACTTCAACTCTTTTTAATCCATCGTAAGTATAAACATTTGATACTTTTACATTTTTCTTTGCTCCATCCTTTGACATTTGAGCTACGGTTTGATTCTTTTTAATGGTTCCTCTTTCAATCTTACCTATTCCAATTTTACCAACATACTCGTTGTAATCTATTGATGTTACTAGCATTTGTAATGGCTCGTCTATGTAACCTTTTGGTGGGTGTACAGTTTCAATAATTGCTTCGAATAATGGAACCATATCTACAGCTTCATCTTCAAGTTCTGATACAGCAACTCCATCTCTAGCAGATGCATATATTATTTTAAAATCTAATTGCTCATCTGTAGCACCTAATTCTACAAATAAGTCAAAGATCTCATCTATAACTGCCTCTGGTCTTGCATCTTTTCTATCAATTTTATTGATAACAACCATTGGATCTAATCCAAGTTCAAGGGCCTTTTTTAGAACGAACTTAGTTTGTGGCATAGCTCCTTCATAAGCATCTACTACAAGTAAAACACTATCTACCATTTTAAGTACACGCTCAACTTCTCCACCAAAATCAGCATGGCCTGGAGTATCTATAATGTTTATTTTAACTCCATTATACATTACTGCAGTATTTTTTGAAAGAATAGTTATTCCTCTTTCTCTCTCTAAATCATTTGAATCCATAACTCTCTCTTGCATTACTTCATTTTCTCTAAATACTTTACTCTGCTTTAAAAGCGCATCCACTAAAGTTGTCTTACCATGGTCAACGTGAGCTATTATAGCGATGTTTCTTATATCTTCTCTTGTATATAAATTCATATTTTTCCTCCAAAATTTTATTTTAATAATAAACTACAAAATAAAATTGGATACTTAAGTATCCAATTTAAATTAACTATTTCAATTCTAATATTATGTGGATAAAAAGTCAATGTTATTAAAACATTATTAAATCCCAATACAGAATAGATTTATCATTAATTACTATTTGTGTAATCTTAACTTATAGAAATTAATGAAAAATGAAGCTTTTTAAACTTCCATAATTATAGGTAAAATCATTGGTCTTCTCTTAGTCTTTTCATAAAGGTACTCTCTAAGAGCTTCTCTAATTGATGCTTTTATAGTAGGCCATTCCGTAATGTGTTTTTCTTCACAATGTGCAAGAGCCTCTTTAACTACCACTCTAGCCTTTTCCATTAAATCCTCAGATTCTCTAACATAGACAAAGCCTCTTGAAATTATATCTGGACCTGCAATAACACTTCCAGTATCTTTACCCATGGTAACTACAACAGTTAGAATACCATCTTGTGATAGATGTTTTCTATCCCTTAGAACAATATTTCCTACATCTCCAACTCCAAGCCCATCTACGAAAACTTGCCCTGAAGCTACCGTACCCGCTTTTCTTATAGATGTTCTACTTACTTCAATAAGATCTCCATTTTCTCCTATATATACATTTTTTTCTGGCAAACCTAACTTAACAGCTAGCTCACCATGTTGTTTCAAATGTCTATATTCACCATGAACTGGGATGAAGAATCTAGGTTTTACTAAAGAATGCATAAGTTTTAACTCTTCCTGGCATGCATGACCTGATACGTGAACTTCTGCTAAGGATTCATATACTACTTCTGCCCCTTGTTTAAACAACTGGTTTATTACCTTAGAAACCAATTTCTCATTTCCTGGTATAGGCGATGCAGATAATATTACTAGGTCTCCCTTTTGTATATTTACCTTCTTGTGTTCAGAAGCTGCCATTCTTGAAAGAGCTGCCATAGGTTCTCCTTGACTCCCTGTAGTTATCATAACTATTTCATCATCACGATATTTCCCCATAGAATCTATACTTATTAATGCATCTTCTTCTATAGTGATATATCCAAGTTCTATAGCAACTGCGATTATATTTTCCATACTTCTACCAGAAAGTGCAACTTTTCTATTATACTTTCTAGCTGCTGTTATTATCTGTTGAACCCTATGAATATTAGAAGCAAAAGTTGCAACGATAACCCTACCCTTAGCGCCATGGAAAATTTTCTCGAAACTTTCTCCAACTATGCTTTCAGACATAGTATATCCTGGTCTTTCTACATTAGTACTATCCGCTAAAAGTACAGTTACTCCCTTTTTTCCTAGCTCTGCAAATCTAGTTAAATCTGTAACCTTGCCATCTATAGGTGTAAAGTCAATCTTAAAATCTCCAGTATGAAGTACTACCCCTAATGGTGTGTGTATAGCTATAGCTACCGAATCTGCTATACTGTGATTTGTTTTAATAAATTCTACAGATACACTAGTAAGCTTTATGATATCCTTCGGCTTAACTTCTCTTAAGTCAACCACTCCTAATAATGCATGCTCTCTTAACTTACTTTCCACAATTCCCAGTGTGAGTTTAGTCCCATAAACTGGAACATTAATTTGCTTTAATACATATGGTAAGGCACCAATATGATCTTCATGAGCATGGGTTAAAAATATTCCAGTTACTCTATCAAGATTCTTAACTAGATAAGTAACATCTGGTATAACTACGTCAATTCCCAACATCTCATCATCTGGAAATTTCAATCCGCAATCGATAACAACTATATCATTCTTATATTCTATAGCTGTTAGATTTTTACCAATCTCATTTAATCCCCCTAAAGGAATTATTTTAATCTTCTCTTTTTCTTTTTTCAAAACCTACCCTCCTTTTCTACATAATTTACTTTATGCTCTGCCTAACTTTATTAATATAAAAGATAAGGTTTTTAAGCATCTTAATCTAATCTGCACATATATATATTTAATTTCAAGAGAAATTTTAATATCATATAGTATAGATTTATATAACATCTTTACTAATAATAAAGTTATTATTGTAAAGAACAATTATCACAAATTCCATAAAACTTTAAACTATGATTTTTTATTTTAAAGTTATACTTTTTTTCTATTCCCTGCTCTAACTCCTCTAAAAGATCTCCTTCAACCTCAATGACTTTACCACAATTTTGACAAATCAAATGATGATGTTGATGACTTTCATCTTCATCACAAAGTTCGTATCTACTGCATCCATCATCTAAATCAAGTTTATATAGAACTCCCATTTCTTCTAATAACTGAACAGTTCTATACACAGTTGCAAGTCCAATTTCAGGACAATTAACCTTTACTAAGTCATATATTTCTTCTGTGGTTAAGTGGCTACCTTCATTTTTAATAATTTCATCAAGTATAGACCTTCTTTGAGGTGTCAATTTATAGCCCTTTTCTTTTAGAATAAGTTTTAAATTTTCAATTTTCTCATTAGACATAAATTAACACTACTCCTTTCACCACTAGGTGAAGTATATTTATTCTATAACGCCTTCATCATATAGAGTTTCAAAAGCATCATTAACCATGTTAAACTCTTCTTCATCCTCTACTGTTGCAAAGTATTCTTCTCCATCTTCATCCTTAAGAACCTTCAATGCAATAGCATCCTCATTTTCGTCATCAATAGGTGCTACTATAAAATACTCTGTATCTTCTATTTCTAACTTGGTTATAACTTCAAACTCAACGTCATTACCTTCTTCGTCAGTTAATGTTATATTTTCTAAAAAATTTTCCATAAAAATTCCCTCCTTCTACAATTTGTGGTGTTTTTCTATATAGAAATTATCTATAATATAATTCTGTAAGATATATGTACCTATTTAAATTTATACTATATACTGTCTTATTCATGATAATACTATTTACTAAGACTATCTAAGTACCCCTGTAAAATATAAGTAGCAGCTATCTTATCAACCAAACCTTTTCTTTTTTTTCTTGACATATCAGCTTCTAACATAGCCATATGTGCTGCCCTAGTAGTAAGTCTTTCATCCCAAAATTTAATTTCTATGTTTACGTGCTCTCTTAAAGCTTCACAAAATCTTTGTACCTTTTCCGCTTGCTCACCTATAGTGCCATTCATATTCTTAGGTAATCCTGAAATTATAGTATCAACATTATATTCGTTGCATATTTTTATAATTTCTTCTATATCTGCCTCTTCTTTTTTACGTCTTATGGTAGTAATTCCTTGAGCTGTGAAGCCTAGTGGGTCACTTATAGCTACTCCAATAGTTCTATCACCCACGTCTAATCCAAGTACTCTCATGCTCTTCTCCTCACTGTATATTACAAATATAGGAGCTCCATTATGATAAACAGAGTTCTTTATCCTTATATAGGTGCTCCTTATTCTGATCATTACAAATTAATAATTATATACTATTATAATTAACACTAATGGATAAAATTAATTTATTATTCCAACACTATATACATCTTTAACGGACCATATTACACTTTTGCCTACTACATATTATGTGTAATTTTAAAATAAAAATGCCTTAAAAGGCATTTTTATTTTATATCTAGATAAGATTTTAAAACTTCTTCTAATATCTCGTCTCTTTCTAGTTTACTTACTAATGCTCTTGCGCCATTATAGTTAGTTATATAAGTTGGGTCGCCAGATATAAGATATCCTACTAACTGGTTAACAGGATTATAGCCCTTCTCAATTAGAGCATCATATACATCAGTTAGTATAACTTTTGTCATATCTTTCTTATCTTTCATTACATCAAACTGAACTGTATGTTGTTTATCCATTATATCACCTTCTCAACCTTACTTTATTTTCTATTATACCATCATTGGATACAAAAAGTATACTATTTTACTAAAGTTTCTACTATTTGACTTACCTTTGAAATTGCTTCATCTAGTTTTTCTGGTTTCTTTCCACCTGCCTGTGCCATGTCAGGTCTTCCACCACCACCACCACCAGCGATGATAGCTACCTCTTTAATAATCTTTCCAGCATGAGCACCTTTTGCAACTGCTTCCTTACTAGCCATTACTACAAATTGAACCTTTCCAGCAACTCTACTCCCAAGAACTACAACTGCATCTGAAACTTTATTTCTAAGTTTATCACATAGGTTTCTAAGTGCATCTCCTCCAATATCATCTAGTGCAGCTGCAATTACATTGATTCCTTTAATATTTTCAGCTTTATTAATTATTTCATCTTCAATACCACTAGCTAATTTTTCCTTCAATCCTTGTATTTCTTTTTCTTTTTCTTTTAAAGTAGTAAGTAATCCATTTAACTTATTTAATAAATCTTTTTCTCCACACTTTAAAGTTGCAGATATTTCTTTTAATAATTCCTCTTTTTCATTTACATAGCTTTCAGATTTAACACCTGTAACAGCTTCAATTCTTCTGATTCCAGCTGCTACTCCACTCTCACTTAGAATCTTAAACAGCCCTATTTCGCCAGAATTCTTAACATGAATTCCACCGCATAGTTCCTTACTATATTCACCTACAGATACATCTCTAACATCCTCTTTATATTTATCATCGAATAAAGCCACAGCTCCCTTTTCTTTAGCTTCATCTATAGTCATAATCTCCGTGTTTACATCATAAGCCTTAAGAATTTCACTATTTAAGCTTTCTTCTACTTCTTTAAGTTGTTCTGAAGTCATAGCTGAGAAATGGGTAAAATCAAATCTTAATCTATCCCCATCTACATAAGATCCTGCTTGATTTACATGGTCTCCTAAAACTTCTTTTAAAGCTTCATGAAGCATATGAGTAGCAGTATGATTTTTGCATATATTACTTCTCACAGTGGAATCTAAAAACAATTCAACAATATCATCTATCTTAAGTTCTCCTTTAATAGCTTCTACAAAATGAAGTATATGACCTCTGGTACTCTTTTTACAATCAAAAACTTTTCCTTGGAATTTATCCGTGTATATAGTTCCAACGTCTCCTACTTGCCCCCCCATTTCTGCATAAAATGGAGTTTTTTCAGTAACAACTACAAATTTTTCCCCTTCTCCTAATTTGCTTACAAACTCATTATCTTTTATCATATATAAAACTTTACCTTTACTACTTATATTGCCATATCCTAAAAACTCAGTAGTTATTTCCATTGGGATATTATTTAAAGCACCTTCATCATTTCCCATATAGTTTGATGTACCTCTTGCAGCTCTTGCTGTATTCCTTTGCTTTTCCATTTGTTTATGGAAAGCATCGAAATCAATTTTCATTCCCTTTTCAGCTAAAATTTCTTCGGTAAGTTCAACTGGGAAACCAAAAGTATCATAAAGTTTAAATGCTTTTTCTCCACTTAATACTTTTATTTTTTCAGCATTCATTTCATCGATATAGGATTTTAATATATCCATACCTTGATCTATGGTTTCTGCAAATCTTTCTTCTTCTAAGCTAATGACCTTCTTAATATAGTCTTTTTTCTCTTCTAATTCTTCATAAGCTCCCTTTGAACTATCAATAACTACGTTACAAAGTTCATTTAGGAATGTACCTGTTATTCCCAAAACTCTTCCATGTCTTGCAGCTCTTCTAAGAAGTCTTCTTAATACATATCCTCTACCTTCGTTAGATGGTAATATTCCATCTCCTATCATAAAGGTAATACTTCTTACATGGTCAGTTATTATTCTTATAGACACATTTAAATCTTTATTTTCGCCATAGATTTTTCCAGATTTTTTACAAACTGCATTTAAAACATCCTTGATTGTATCTACTTCAAAGATATTATCTACACCTTGCATTATAGTAGATATTCTCTCAAGTCCCATTCCTGTATCTATATTAGGATTTGCTAATCTCTCATATCCACCCTTACCATCTCCGTCAAACTGTGTGAAAACTAAATTCCAAAATTCAATTACTCTATCTTCATCACCAGCTTTAATAAATTCTTCAGTAGTTTCTATTTGTGGAAGATCTGATTTTCTATCATAATGAATTTCTGTACATGGACCACATGGACCAGCACCATGTTCCCAGAAGTTATCTTCTTTACCTAATCTAAAGATCCTACTTGGCTCTATATCAGTTTTCTTAGTCCAAATATCAAAAGCCTCATCATCTTCAAGATATATAGTTACATATAATTTATCCTTAGATATTTTTAGAACCTCTGTTATATACTCCCAAGCCCATACTATAATTTCTTCTTTGAAATAATCTCCAAAAGAAAAATTTCCTAACATCTCAAAAAAAGTACCATGTCTTGAGGTTTTTCCTACATTTTCAATATCACCAGTTCTTATACACTTTTGACAAGTTGTTACTCTTTTACTTGGTGGCGTCTGAATACCAGTAAAATATGGCTTCAATGGAGCCATCCCCGCATTTATTAGTAAAAGGCTTTTATCATTCTTAGGCACTAAAGAAAAGCTGTTAAGTCTTAAATGCTCTTTACTTTCAAAGAACTTTAAAAAGCTTTCTCTTATTTCATTTAAACCCATATTATTCATATTACATTCCTCCTAATTCTTTCTAATAACAATGACTTTTATTCAATTTTTCTAAAATAAAATAAAAAAATAAAAACTTCCATCCCTGAAAAGGGACGAAAGTTTTCCGCGTTACCACCCTAATTATACTAGATTAACTAGTATCTCTTAATTAATTATAGCTCCAAGACAGCTTCAATATGTTTCACTAAAAGTTTTCACCTACCACTTTCTCTCTGAAAGCTTCCCATATCTACTAATTCTTATCATAACTTCATATTTAATTGAAACTCGGCTCACTGCGTTCGCTGATTAAGTGATTCACATCAAATCATAGATTTGAGTTCTCTACTTAATTGAAACTCGACTCACTGCCTTCGCTGAGTAAGTGATTCACACTAAATCATAGATTTTCATTCTCTACTTATATGATAAATTATATTTAGCATTTCAGAAATTGTCAACAATTCTAAACTAAAATAAATAATAATCTATTTCTCCTACAACTATTTTAATCATTACCCATAGTGGAATTACAATAATCATACCTAAAATTCCACCTATACTACCACCTATTATAAGTAATAATAGTATTGTTACTGGATGGGAATCTACGGTTTCACCTAAAATTTTAGGGCATATAATATCTCCCTCTAGCTGTTGAATTACAAACAACCAAAATATAACAATAACAGCTTTCTTGGTAGATGTTAAAAGTGCTATTAAAATTATTGGAATAGCTCCTATAACTGGCCCAAAATATGGTATTATATTAAATACTGCATTTACTAAAGATAATATTAAAGCGTATTTTATACCACTTAACTTTAGTGCTATAAATGTTAATATACCAATTATTCCACACAATTCAAACTGAGTTATTATATATCTTTCCATTACCTTATCCATATGATTTAAAGCTCTTCTAATGGCATATTTATTGCTAAAAGGCATATATTTCATGATTCCCTTTGAAATACTATCTCCGTCACTTAAAAAGAAATATACTAAAGTTGGTATTATAAATAACAATAACATATTTTCAGCTATAGAGACAATTTTTGATAAAACATTCGATACAATTACCATAAGAGCGTCTTTGAATT
>NZ_DHYX01000082.1:0-3161 GCF_002414285.1 Clostridium sp. UBA5119
TATGTTGCATACTTTTAATATTAGTTACCTTCAAATTCAGTATATATCATTAATTTATCATTATTTGTTTTTATTATAACATTGCCATTTATATCAGTCCTAAGTATTTTAGAATTTAGATTTTTCAATGCTTTTAAAGTGTTTTTATGAGGATGACCAAAATCATTTCCCATGCCACAACTTATTACAGCTATTCTAGGATTTACTTTAGATAAAAATCCTTTGGAAGATGAGGTCTTACTTCCATGGTGTGCTACTTTTAATACAGTAGATTCTAAAGATTTTTCACTAGATAATAAAATATTTTCAACTTCTTCTTCCATATCTCCAGTAAACAAAAATGAGGTATTTTTATTTATATATTTTATTACTATAGAATGATTGTTTAAATTATCATCGGATATATCACCAGTCCATAGAAAATCTATATAATTATCCTCTGACAGTTGAATTTTAAGATTGTCATTAATAAATTTAATGGTAAGTTCTTTACTTTTAAGTGCGTTTACTAAGTTTGAAAAATTCTTATCTGTGGTTAAAACTTTAGGCATAATAAACTCTTCTATATAAAATTTATTAACTATATCATCCATAGAACCAATATGATCTTCGTGAGGATGAGATGCAATAAGGTAATCTAATTTCTTAATTTTATATTTTTTAAGATAAGAAATTAAAGTGTCTTTAGCGCTATTTGGTCCACTATCTATTAAAATATTAAAATTATTATTCTCAATAAGAATAGAATCTCCTTGGCCAACATTTATAAAATGTATCCTAGTTTCTGAATCCTTCAATTTAGTATTAATACTATTTTTGCTAGTATAACCTAGTAAGAAAAAGGAGACAAAAAATATTATAGATAATATAAATAGAGTTTTATTGCTTTTAAAAAATTTTTTCATAATCTCTCCTTAAGTAGTACATATAATATATAAAGTATTGACAAAATTTCAATAGATACTTCACCGGAATACATATTATTGATATAATTAAATGTAAACATTAAAAAAGGACGTGAATTAGTTGAGAAAATTAAGATTTGGAATAAAATTTTCTTTTAAAATGCTTGAAATTGCCATTAAAAGAATTACATATTCAATATGTAAAAATAAATTAACAGAAGAAAAAAGGGAAGAATACTTATATAATTTAGAGAAGGACTGGGCTACTGCTACAATTAAATATTCTGAATTAAAAGTTCATGTTGTAGGTAGTGAAAACTTATTAAATCAAACATGTGTTTATGTTTCAAATCACCAAAGTATGCTAGATATACCTGTAATAATGATGAATATAAAAGATACTGCAGGAGCTGTGGCTAAAATTGAAATGAAGAAAGTACCGGTTATATCCTATTGGATGAAGGAATTAGGATGTGTATTTTTAGATAGAGAAAATGGACGGGAAGGTTTAAAGGCAATCCTTGAAGCTATAGAAATAATAAAAAGTGGCAGATCTATGCTTATATTTCCAGAAGGTACAAGGAATAGAGACAAGGGTCTAGGTGATTTTAAAAAGGGAAGTCTAAAACTTGCAGTTAAGGCTAATGTACCAGTGATGCCAATTACGGTAAATGGAACCTATAAGGGGTTAGAGGGAGAGCCGGAAGATTTAAGAGCTCAAATTATTTTCCATAAACCAATTTATATGGAGGACTTGAGTAAAGAGGAAAAAGCCAATTTATCTGAGATATGTAGAGAGATAATAGCAAGACCACAAGATGAGAATATATAAATAAAAAGCTTCAAAGAAAATTTCTTTGAAGCTTTTCTATTAAGCTAAATTTAGTCTATGGTTAATACTATGGATTTAAGTCTAGTCATAGCTTCAATACTATATTTTATACCTTGAGTACCCATACCTGAAGCTTTAACACCAGAGAATGGGAAGTGATCTGGTCCTCTTTCAGATTTATTATTTATTTGAACAGCCCCCACCTCTAATTTGTTAGCTACATAGAAGGCATCATTAATATTTCTTGTAAATACACTAGATTGAAGTCCATATTGAGACTTATTAGCAATTTCAATTGCTTCATCTTTATCTTTTACTCTAATTATAGGTAGTACAGGACCAAAAGGTTCTTCCCAGGCAATACGCATATCACTAGTTACCATATCAAAAAGAGTTGGGTGTAATAAGTTACCCTCTCGCTTATTACCATATAGCAATTTCGCACCTTTACTTAAAGCATCTTGAATAAGCTCTTCAACAAAATCAGCAGATTTTTTATCAATTAAAGGAGTGATTTTAGCTCCAGATTCAGGAGTACCTATGGTAAGTTTTTTTACTTGTTTCAAGATTTTAGAGGATAATTCATCGGCAACATCTTCTGTAACTAATACACGTTTAATAGCTGTACATCTTTGACCAGAATAACTATATGCACCTGAAACAATTTCTCTAGCTGTATCATCTAAATCAGCATCTTTTAGTACAATGGCTGCATCCTTTCCACCTAGCTCCATAATCATAGGTACCATACCAGCAATTTTAGCTATATGTTTACCTACTTCTGTAGAACCTGTAAAGTTGATAAAGTTTATATTGTCATTAGTAACCAGATAGTCACCTATTTCAGAAGATTTACCAGTAACAGAATTTATTACTCCATCAGGAACACCAGCTTCTTGAAATATCCTAATAAGATGAAGAGCACTTACAGCACCTTGTGTAGGAGGTTTAAGAATAACACTATTACCACCAACTAAGGCAGGAGCAATCTTAGAAGCTGATAGATTAATTGGATAGTTAAAAGGTGATATAGCAAGAACTAAGCCTATAGGTACTCTTTGAACTAGACTCATCTTATTTTTTTTGAATCCTGGGAAAGTATCAGCAGCTATTGTTTCTCCTTCTAGGTTTTTCCCAGCATCTGCAGTAAATCTTATAAAATCTGCAGTACGCTTTACTTCAGAAATAGAGGAATTAATATCTTTGCCTATTTCCATCATAAGAACTTTAGATAATTCATCACAATTTTCTTCAAGCAAAGTTGCTGCTTTATGTAAGATTTCAGAACGTTTACTTACAGGCACATCACTCCAGGAATTTTGGCTTTCTTTAGCAAACATTATTATTTTATCCACATCGTCTTGACTCATTTGAGGTATAGTACCTATTAATGAGTTATCACTAGGAGAAAAAATATCTATAGT
>NZ_DHYX01000082.1:3201-3628 GCF_002414285.1 Clostridium sp. UBA5119
T
The DNA here is from genome assembly GCF_002414285.1 of Clostridium sp. UBA5119. Classification (NCBI taxonomy): domain Bacteria; kingdom Bacillati; phylum Bacillota; class Clostridia; order Eubacteriales; family Clostridiaceae; genus Clostridium; species Clostridium sp. UBA5119. Next base: position 3,203 of record NZ_DHYX01000082.1, read on the forward strand.
TTTATTTATTAATGTTATTATTATCAAAGAGATAAGTTTAAATACTAGAAATAGAATATTAAGTTTTAGTTACTATGTAATATTTGCAAAATCTTTTTTTCAGGAATATCTAAATTTGAAAGCAATCCAGAAACACAGGTTACATATTCTGGTGTTGAGTTACTGCTCCATTGAATTTTATCATTAATAATATTTTCCACTATTCCACATACATCAAAACCAAGACCTTCTAATGAATATCTTAATTTCCTTGGGAATATACAAGGCATATTATTACTACGAGAGCAGTTGTTGCAAATTAGGCATCTTCCAGAAAATAGTGCAATACTGTCATTATAATAAGATTCTAAGGAGAGTATTTTATCATCATTAAATTCTCTAAAACTATAATAAAGACCATTAAAAGTATTAGCAAATTCATCAGCG
>NZ_DHYX01000102.1:0-16924 GCF_002414285.1 Clostridium sp. UBA5119
CGTAAGTCCAATAGTTATATAGTTTTATAGATAAATATATTTATAGTTTCATAGTTAAATATTTATATATATAAAATTTTAGCTATGCTTATATATAAATATTTGTATAATTCACATTAGAATTAAATAAATATTAATAATTGTGGAATTAATTTGAAATAAAATAATATTTAATTGAATAATATTATAATTAGAATATGTATATATATAGATAAATTTCATTTAATAGACACTATTAATAAATACCATTGACCAAAATGTATTAAATGAATATAATATAATGAGGTTAATTGGTTTTAGATTTTGGATAAATAAATATTAAAATTTGGTTTTAAAAATTAATTTTAATATTAAGTTCACAAACTTTATTATTCTTTATATCGTATATGTGGAGTATGAGTATAGGAGAGGATATAAAATGTGGACATCCTAACTCTTTTAAAATACACTTTGAAAACCAAGTGTTGGAAAGGAGGAAATAGTCTAACCACATAACTAAGCGCCAGGACTTAAGTGAAAAGGAAGCTCCTTTTCATTGCATTTCAATGAGTAAGTTCGCCTAACTAAATCGAAGATTTAGAGGCTCACTTAAGTCGACGAGGATGGGGAGTATCGAATCTTCGGCGGGTGCCCCACGGTATCGCACTACCGTTAACGATTGATAAAGACAGGAAGTGATTCCTGTTACAAAGCAATCTGGTGTAAAACCTTAACTAAATGTGGATAAGTTGATAAGTATTTTTTAAAATCATACTAAATCAAAGGTTTTTCTTATTCATATAGAGTTAAATCTAATTTGAAATAGAAGACATTTAGGAGGAAGATTTTTTTATGTGCGGAATAGTAGGTTATTTTGGAAAGAGAGAAGCAGCACCACTGCTTATTGAAGGATTAAGTAAACTGGAGTATAGAGGATATGACTCAGCTGGAGTATCTATACTAAATGAGAAGGGTATTGATCTTACAAAATGCAAAGGTAGACTTGCAAATTTAGAGGAAAAGTTAGAAGAAGACCCAATAAAAGGACATATAGGTATAGGACACACTAGATGGGCTACTCATGGTAAGCCATCAGATTTAAACTCACACCCTCATACTAATGGGGATGGGACTATATCTGTAGTTCACAATGGTATTATAGAAAACTATATGGAACTTAGAGAATGGCTTATGGAAAAAGGCTATGAGTTTAAGTCAGAAACAGATACTGAGGTTATTCCAAACCTTGTAGATTTCTACTATAAAGGGGATTTGCTAAAGGCAGTAATGGAAGTTACTAAAAAGCTAGAAGGAAGCTATGCTATAGGAGTTATAGCCGCTAATGAGCCTGATAAACTAGTAGCTGTAAGAAATGAAAGCCCATTAATAGTTGGTCTTGGAGAAGATGAAAACTTCATTGCTTCAGACATACCAGCTGTATTAAATCAAACGAGAAAAGTTTATCTTTTAGAAGATAAAGAATTTGTTGTTATGACTAAAGATGGAATAAAAATATATGACCAAAATGAAAAAGAAGTTAAGAAAGAAGTATTTAATGTAACTTGGGATGCTGATGCTGCTGAAAAAGGTGGATATGATCACTTCATGATGAAGGAAATCCATGAGCAACCAAAAGCTATAAGAGATACTATGGCTTCAAGAATTATTCCTGGTCAACCAATAAGAATCGATGATATAACTATTACAAAAGAACAAATAGAAAAATTAAACAAGGTATATATAGTAGCATGTGGAACTGCATACCATGCTGGATTAGTTGGAAAAAATATTATTGAAAAACTTGCTAGAATACAAGTTGAAGTAGATATAGCATCTGAGTTTAAATATAGAGATCCAATAATAGACGAAAACACTCTTATGATAGTTGTTAGCCAATCTGGAGAAACAGCAGACACTATGTCAGCTTTAAGACTTGCTAAGAAAAGGGGTGCTAGAGTAATAGCTGTTACTAATGTAGTTGGAAGCTCAGCTTCAAGAGAAGCCGATGATATACTATACACTTGGGCAGGTCCAGAAATAGCAGTTGCATCAACAAAGGCTTATGTAACTCAATTAATAGCTATGTACACAATTGCTCTATTCTTTGCAGAGCAAAAGGGTACAGTACCTCAAGATAAGATAGAAGCTATTAAAACAGAAATGTTAGCTCTTCCAGAAAAAGCAGAAGCAGCACTTAAGTGTGATGATGTAGTTAAGGCTCTAGCAGCTAAAACTTGCTGTGAAAGTAATATGTTCTTCTTAGGAAGAGGCCTTGACCATGCTGTAGCAATGGAAGGATCTTTAAAATTAAAAGAGATATCTTATATTCATTCAGAAGCTTATGCTTCAGGAGAATTAAAACATGGCCCAATAGCTTTAATTGAAGAAGGAACAGTAGTAGTGACTATGGCAACTCAAGAAGACTTATTTGATAAGACTGTAAGTAATATGAAAGAAGTTATTGCAAGAGGAGCTAGAGTGTTTGCAGTAGCTCAAGAAGGTCACACAGATATAGAAAAATCTGTAGAATCAGCAATCTACATTCCAAAAGTAATGGACTTATTAGCTCCAGTTATAGCTATAATTCCAATGCAACTATTCTCTTACTACATGTCTATGGAGAAAGGTTGCGATGTAGACAAGCCGAGAAATCTTGCAAAATCAGTTACTGTTGAATAGATAGTAGAAGTGTGATGTAAAAATTGTAGCTTTATAATAAAGTTGTATCGTTTCTAATAAAGTCGTATCATTTAGAACAAAGTTATATCGTTTATAATAAAGTTGTATCAAAAAATAACTAATAGGCAATACTAAAAACAAACGTTTAGTATTAATATTAATTAAATAAACTTATAGAAGACTAGACATTTTAAGATTATTAAAAATGTCTAGTCTTTTATTTTGAGGTGGTAATGATGGCTAAAAGGAAAAGAATACATGATATTGGGAAAATGATAAAAGAAGGTTATGGAACAGGAATAGGATGTGAATATAAGCCTTGGATTAAAATACAGGATGTGCCGTCCTTAGGAAGAGTTACAAGGGTAAAAGGAATGAAAACTAATAGACAGCATGAACTATTATCAGATATGGAAAGAAATTATTTTTATATATTAGAGTATTCAGACAATGTTGTAGACATAAGAGAACAATATCCCCTGCTGCCTATAGAAGATACAATTACAATAGCAAATGAGTTAGGAATAAAACATCCTAGTAATCCTGAAACAGGTGAATATATTGTTATGACTACAGATTTTTTAATTACTATATCAACTGAAAATGGGCTTAAAGAAGTGGTAAGAACTATAAAATCTAAAGATGATTTACTAGATGAGAGAATAATAGAAAAGTTTGAAATTGAACGTGTATTTTGGGAAAAAAGAGATATAGATTGGGGCATTGTTACTGAAGATGAAATTGATAAAACAATTGCACATAATATAAGTTTTATTCAAGGGTACAAAGATATAAGAAATATAGATAGTTTTAGTGAAATTGAAACTATAGAAGTTAAGGATCTAATTTATGAATTTTTGAAAAGAATAGTTGATGATAAAAGAAGTATTAGGTCTATTTGTTTGGAGTTTGACATTGATATGAATTTAGAAAAAGGTTGTGGATTAAGCATTTTCAAGTATCTAGCTATAAATAAAATTATAGAAATAGATATTTCTAAAAAAATTGATGTCAATAGAAATATTCCTATTCTAAGTATAAAAGGTGATGAAATTAGAAAGGTGGAAGTTATATGATAACAATTAATTCTGTGTTTAAATATGTTGATATTGAGAAGGAAGAAAAAATTAGAATTATTGATATCATTGGTGAATTTGTTTATATAGTTACTTTAGAACAATCAACCTCTATGCCTAGAAAAGAGTTAGCAGAAAGCATTCTACAGGAAATTAATGCAGAGAAATTAGTTAAGATTCAAGATCCATTTGCAAGAGTAGTTGATGAAAAAAACTTATCAGAATTACAAATAAGTAAAAGAAATAGTGATTGGCAAATTATTCTTAAGTACTGGGAAGACAATAAACAGGAATTATTAGAAAAAAGGTCAAGAAATGATATATTTCAAAAAATATCATCTGAAGTTGGAGTAAGTGTACCGAAGGTAAAAAAATTATTTAATAGGTATTGGCAAAGGGGAATGAGTAAAAATGCACTTTTGCCTGATTATATTAATTCAGGGGCAAAAGGAAAAGAACGTAATCTATCTAACAATAAGGTTGGAAGACCTAAGAAAGCAGATTACTATGGACAGATTGAAGAAGGAATTAATATAACAGATGAGGTAAAAAGACATTTTAATATAGCAATTAATAAATATTTTAGGAGAACTGAAAAAATATCATTAAAAGAAACATATACATTGCTGTTAAGAGATTTTTACTCAGATACATATAAGAAAGAGGGTACTATTGAGCATAAGGTATGGGATAAATCTAGGATACCTACATATAATCAATTTTATTATTGGTTTAAAAAAACAGAAAATATACAAAAGGATATTATTTTTAGAGAAAGTGAAAAAGAATTTAATTTAAAACATAGGGCGCTTTTGAGTAATTCGAAACAAGAAACTGATGGACCAGGTACAAGATTTCAAGTTGATGCAACTATAGCAGATATATATCTAGTGAGTTCACTAAATAGAAATAGAGTTATAGGAAGACCAATCATTTATGCAATTATAGATGTCTTTTCAAGATTAATCACAGGAATATATGTTGGGTTAGAAGGCCCATCATGGGTAGGGGCCATGATGGCTTTAGACAATATGATTTCAGATAAGGTGGAGTATTGTAAAAAGTATGGTATTGAAATAGCAGAAGAACAATGGCCATGCAAACATCTTCCTGAAATTATTATTGCTGATAGAGGAGAGTTTGAAGGATATTCAGTTGAAAATTTAATTAATAATCTGAATGTTAAGATAGAAAATACTTCACCCTATAGAGGGGATTTGAAAGGAATTGTAGAGCGTAGCTTTAGAACTACTAATGAAAAAATAAAACATAAGACGCCTGGTGCAATTCAAAAGGAATTTAGAAAGCGTGGGGATATGGACTATAGATTAGATGCTACCTTAACCTTAGAAGAATTCACTAGAGTATATATAAATATAGTTTTACATCACAACAATAAGGTTATAGATAAATATCCTATGGAAAAAGAAATGATAGAAGATGAAATAGTACCTACACCACTAAGTCTTTGGAGTTGGGGGATAAAAAATAGAAAAGGCAGATTAAAAATCGTTGATAGGGAAATTTTAAGACTTAACATATTACCAAAGGGTAAAGCAAGTATTTCAAGAGCAGGGATAAGATTTAAAGGTTTGTATTATAGTTCTGATAAAGCTATTAAAGAACAATGGTTTGTAAACCTTAAGATAAGAAATATTGAAGTAGTATATGATCCGAGAAATATGAATAAGATATACATTCCGTATAATAATGGATTAGATTATGATGAATGCTATTTGATAGATTTAAGTTTACAATATAAAGATTGTTTATTAGAAGAAATAGTATTTAATGAAGAACTAACTTCAGAATTAAAAGAAAAACATTTAAGGGAGCAAACTCAAAATAATATAGATTTTGAAAAAGAAATAAAAAAAATAGTTAAAGAAGCACAAAAGGAAAAACAGAATTCTGTAATCTATGGTGAAAGTAATAATAAAAAATTAAAAGGAATTAAAAACAATAGGTTAGTAGAGAAGGAAATAAATAGAGTGGCAGAGTCGTTTGATTTAGGAGAAGAAAAGAGCAAAGTTAAAGAAAAGGCCACAATAATTGAATTGCCTAAAAAGGATGATAAAGATGAACCTGAGGAATTGACTGGGAAGGCTAGATTAATGGAAAAGTTAAAGCAGAAAAGAGATGAGAAGTTTGAAAAATAAAGATAACATTATAATTTTTAAAGGGAATACCGAAAAAGCTAATTATAAAAAGCAAGCTATAGAAGAATACGCAGACAATCCATTTATTGAAGCCTTACCAGATATATTCACAGAAGAGGATGTTATTGAAAGATTTAGTGTAACACCACAAATAGATGACAAAGATAGAAATATGGAATCTAATTTAAGATATCACGTAATAAAAAGAGCTAAGAATTTTGTGCAACCATTACCAGTACATTTCACAGTAGAAAGAAGATTATCAGCTCTTATTAGAAGAGGATATCTTGCTAGAAATCCATTAGAACGAAGTTATTTAGAAAGATTAAGGGTGTTAAATGAACTCAGAGATGACAAGGTTTATGATGAGTTACTACTTAAAGAAAGAATGAGTAATATACGTTCTACTGCAGATAGTATGGCTATAATAGGTATTTCTGGTATAGGTAAAACTACAGCTATAGAAAGATTATTACTTATGTATCCGCAGATAATAAAACATGAAGAGTATAAAGGGGAAAACTTTAGTAAAACACAAATAGTATGGCTTAAAATAGATTGTCCATATGATGGAAACCTCTCGACTTTATGTAAAAGTTTTTTTAAAGCCATTGATGATTTGTTAGGAACTAGACATTTAGAGAAGTTTGGATATTCAAATAGAGTCACATCTACAATGATGTTACATATGACATCACTTGCTAGTATTTATGGTATCGGAGTTTTGGTTATAGATGAAATTCAGCATTTGCTCAATGCTAAAAATGATATGGAAGATATGTTAAACTTCTTTGTTACATTAAGTAATACTATAGGAATACCTACAGTTATAATAGGAACATCTAAAGCACAACGACTATTTAAAGGTAACTTTAGACAGGCAAGGAGAGCAGCTAGTGAGGGTTCCATAATGTGGGATAGGATGAGTAAAGATAGTTTTGAATGGAATTTCTTTTTAGAAACATTATGGTACTTCCAGTGTTTAAAAGGTACTACTATACTGGATAAAAGATTAAAAGATGTATTTTATGATGAGTGTCAAGGTATAACGGCTGTAGCAGTAAATTTATTTATTTTAGCTCAAGAAAGAGCATTAAGTGAGGGAAAAGAAAAGCTAGATGTTAGCATTGTAAGAGATACTGCTAAAGAGGATCTTCATATGATTCAGCCAATGATAAAAGCACTTAGAAACAACAATATGGGTGAAGTTATGAAGTATGAGGATATATCCTTAAATTTAGATGACATATCAATAAATTATAAAAGAGATATTGAATTAGTAGGAAGGTTAGAAGAATCTTTTAAAGAAAGAAATAACACTATCGAGCTTAAAAGAAGAAATACTGTAGAAAACTTAGTTATGGATTTATCTACAATTGGTATTTTTGAAGAATTAGATAATATTGATATTAAAAAACTAGCTGAAAAGTTAGTAGAAAAACTACCTATAGATGAGGAATATACTTCAATAAAAACTATAGTTATAAAGGCAGCTATGGCGCTTAATGAAAAGAAAAAGGAAGAGAAAAAGAAAAGAGAAAACAAAGGTAATAGAGAACTAGGTGAAGGATTATTAGCTTTATTTGAAACAGCTAAAAATAATAAAAAACATACATATGAAGTTCTGAAAAAGGAAGGCTATATTAAGAATCCAGTTGAAGAATTTCTAATGGCAAAATAGAAAAATAAAGGGGAATGGGTGGTCTAAAAATGTATTTATAAAGGAGAAATAATACATGGTACATTTTTTTACTGACCCTTATAGGGATGAAATAATATACTCTGCTATAGCAAGATATCACTATTATATAGGTAATGTAGATTGTAAGGATACCTTAGAAGAGTTGTTTAATAAAAGAACTGTTATACCTAGTTTTGAAATTGGAAGTAATTTTGATGCTTTAGCTGAAAAGTTGGGGGGAAAATATACTTCTGATGGTATATTGAGAAAAAATACTATATTTCCATATTATGAACCCTTTTTATCTGATAAAAGAAGGAGAAGTATTATAGAGGAAATTAAACATGGAGATGGTAGAGGAATTTATACAAAGTTAGGTATGGTGGCTGGGAGCATATGTTTAAAGAAACATATATACTATTGTCCTTCATGTTCAAAGGAAGAACTATATAAATATGGAGAGGCATATATTCATAGAGAACATCAATTACAGGGGGTATTTATTTGTTCACATCATGGAGTGCCCTTAAACAAGTATCCTTTAAATAAAAGTAATTCTAGTAGAATTGAATTCATAAGGCTAGATAGTAAATTGCTAGATGATAATGAAATCAACAGCTTTAACAGTAAATACTATGATAAATACCTAATGATCTCAAAACATGCTTATTACTTGTTAAGTAGTGATTTATCATGTGTTTCGAAAGAAAAAGTCTTAAATAAATACAAAAACTTATTATATGAAAAAGGCTTGACAACAGCAAGTAAAAGAATAAAGCAACAACAATTATATGATGAGTTTATAGGGTTTTATGGCAAGGAGTTTCTAGAAACAATTCAGTGTCAAATAGATAATTATAATGAGTATAATTGGCTTAGGGTTATCACTAGAGATCTATCAAGGACAGTGCATCCCTTAAGACATATACTACTTATAAACTTTTTAGCTGAAGGTATGGAAAACTTTTTTAGAGATATAAAAACTGATTTCAATCCATTTGGTAAAGGCCCATGGCCTTGCTTAAATCGTGCATCAGATCACTACAGGAAGAAGGTAATAAAGGATGTCATAATCACGGATGATTATAAGTCTAGACTACCAGTAGGAACATTTTCATGTGAATGTGGATTTATTTATTCAAGAAAAGGGCCAGATAAAGAAGAAAATGATAAATATAGGATTGGAAGAGTAAAGCAATTTGGTGACACTTGGATGAATAAACTTGAAGGGTACCTAAAAGAAAATAAATATTCCTTAAGAGAAATGGCAAGACTTTTGAATTGTGATATAAATACTATAAAAAAATACAAAGCTATATTAGATAATAAACCTAAAAATAAGGAAATTACTAATAAGATTATAAATAGTGGCGATAAATATAAAACTCAGCTATTAGAATTTATTAAAGCTAATCCTAACATGAGAAGAACTGAAATACATAAATTAAAGGGTAAAGAATATAGCTATCTCTATAGAAAAGATCCTAAGTGGTTATTTGATAATCTTCCTTCTAAAACATTACAGGCTAGAAAACAAAATAGAGTAGTTAATTGGGAGAAAAGGGATGAAGAAATACTGGAACTAATAAAGAAGGGTCATAAAGAATTATTAGATAAAAATAAGCCAATAAGAATATCTAAATCTAGCATAGGAAAAATTAGTGGAACTCTTACAACTTTAGAGAAGAATATATATAAGTTACCTAAAGCAAAAGAGCATTTAGATATGATTGTAGAAACCGTAGAAGAATTTCAGCTTAGAAGATGTATATACATAATAGATAAAAAAGCTACAGAAGATGAACTTAAATTATGGCAACTAAAGAGAATAGCGGGTATTAGAGAAAAAGATTTTGAAAAAATTAAAGATAAAATACTGACTTATTTAAGTGAAAAAGAGGGTAGGGGTTTATATGGAAAAGGAAATAGTTAAAATAAAAAATTGGCCTTTTGATAAGGGCGAGGAAGTTAAGTTAGGGTGGATAAGTGAACCATATAAGCGTAATAATAAATGGATGATTGATGCTTATTTTCAAGGGAAAAGTGGAAGGCGAAGACTAGCACTTGATTGGGCTAGCTTACACTTCTTAGTGAAAGATAAATACTACATAGATGGGGATCTAAATAATAGTAAGGCTCATGAAGATAGTTATATCGAAGAGATTAATTTGAATGAATTTAAAGTAAACTATAGTGAAAAACCTTGGGAAATTAGGTATGGAAAATCGATGGTTAATACTAAAGCTAAGAGTTTTACATTTTTTAAGAATAAACAATTATATGTATTGCCTATATATGAAGTAATAAGAGCTATTTTGGCACCTAATAGATTTTTATTAAATAGAATAGTGGAAATGGATACTTTAGAGAATTATTTTACTTATGATGTGGAAGATGATTTTCTAAATATCCACTTCACAGGTCAATATAGTAGGAAACTTTTAAAAAGTGAAAAGATAAATCAATTAGCATGGATGATTACAAATTCTGAAATATTTAAGATGTTTAATAGTGTTAGTGAAGGACTTTGGAGTAAGGGTGAAATAAAACTTGAATCTTTATTTAATGAGTTAAGACTAATAGTTCGCTTAGAAAAAAGAGAAAAATGTATTCAAATAATAGAAATACTAGGTGTAAAAAAGAAAAAGATAAATGCAGGTGAAATTAATATATATCACCCTAGTTTAGAAGAGAGTATATCTTCCAATGAAGCTAAAATAAGGAAGTATGTTGGTAAAACCAATACTGGGGAGGTAGAAGTAGACTCTACTGCATCTGGAGCTTCACAAGCTTTTGATGAGGTAAATACATCAATGGAGCATGAATATGTGAGTATACCACGAATAAATAAATTGAAAACAGGAAGAAAAGTAAGACGAGATAAAGAAGATAGTGAAACAAAGAAATATTTAATAGATAATGGTGAGCTAAGAACTTTAGCAGATGAGGGTGGACAAGATATAATTAAAGGATTAGAGTTCTCTTCAATAGAAAAAGTAAGTGTAAAAGGAGAGCTTGAAGAGTTTGTTGAGATGCTTAGATTATTAGAAAAAGAGCCAGCTATAGCTAGAGTAGATATAATTGTTGGTGATTTGCCAGGAGATAGGGCTTTCTCAAAGTTAGATGATGGAGTTACTAAACGTAGATATGCTATAGGAAAAGTAACGATGGTTGATGGGAAAGAATGTAGTTTAATTGAAATTGAAAGAGAAGATAAGGCTTTGTCCATGCTAATATTGAAAGTTAATACATATATAAATTGGGAGTGGGTTTATAGTGAATTGTTAATTGGACTAGTAAATGAAAGTGGTAAGTGGAGCAATAAAATAATAGATAAATTATTGAGTTCTGGTATGTTTGTAAAAAGAAATAGGCATATTAAAAAGAAAGTTTATAAGAAAGAAAAACAAATTTACAATAGTTTATGCTAGTAAAAAGTCGCTTTTAAATTATTTAAGCTATATAGTGTTAAGTAAGTAAAGATGGGATAGAGTTTTGGAACTCATAATAAGTAAAATTAATTTTTATTTTATAATTATTTGTAAAGTTTGAATTTACAAGTTGAAGGTATTATAACAATATTTATTATAGAGGTTACTGTACGTAGAGTACTAAGGGAAAAAGTATATATAAACAATACTTTACACCATAAAACATTACAGAATTAATGATTAAATGTATTCCTAAAAGAGATATTGAAAGTTCTATAGACTTGGCAGTTGGCGATGGTAAACTACTCAAGGTTGTTTCAAATAAATATAATAATGATTATTACATAAAAAATATTGTAATAAGAAAGTACAAATTTATTGATAAAAATATATGTTGTAGGACAAATAACATTATCATAAAAATAAAACTAAAATTAAAATGGGTTATATATTATGGTTTGAAAGTATATAAATATAAAAAAAGTTAACTATAATAATAGAAATTAAACAGTTATAAACTATATATATTATAGTGGAGGAAGCTAGCTAGATATACATATAAATTAATTAAAGGAGTTTGTGTAGCACACAAAAACAATAAGTTTAATAAGGTATTCACTGTATAATTAGCTTTTAATACGGAGGTTATGATAATGAAGGAAATATTTTTTTTTAGGAATGTTAAAAATTATAATGAATTAGTTAGTAAAGATACAGCAAAAAGAAATATTAGTCATAATAGTCAAAAATATAGAATTATAGAAACTATACTTGTTGAGAAAAATGAATATGAAGAGTTTCTAAAATGTTTTAATAAGAATTGGAGTTTTTTGCACGAGCATATATGTATGATGAAAATTTCAGGTAACATATGGCAATGTATCTTAGTTAAAAGTAAAGATGCAGATGGAGTTTTAGTTATGAATGATGGATATCAATATCCTAGATTTACTGCATTATTTTTTAGTGAAGATGGTAATAAGTAGGGTGTGGCATTTGACCATTAAAATAAATTAAGATATAATTTAAACTAGAAAATTATAATTTAAATTATATGGTGGTGAGATGTATGTATATTGATTTATTTGCTGGATGTGGAGGGCTTTCATTCGGTTTACATCAATCTGGATGGGAAGGCCTTTTTGCTATTGAAAAAAATATAGATGCTTTTGCTACGTTAAAATATAATCTAATAGATAACGTAAACCATTTTATATGGCCAGAGTGGTTAGAGATTAGTAATTTAGACATAAACGAAGTTTTAGAGATGCATAAAGAAAATTTGAGGCAATTACGAGGGGAGATTCCACTAGTTGTGGGAGGACCTCCTTGTCAGGGATTTTCTTTGGCAGGTAAGCGTGATAAGAATGATATTAGAAATAAGTTGAGTGAAGCCTATATAAAATTTATTGAATTAGTACGACCTAGAATGATATTTTTTGAAAATGTTCATGGATTTACAGTTGGATTTGAAAGGAATGGGAAAAAAGGTAAACCATTTTCATCTATATTAACCGAAAAACTTAAAAGAATGGGATATAATGTTAAAGGAAAAGTCCTGGATATGTCATATTATGGAGTGCCCCAAAAGAGAAAGCGTTTTATTTTAGTAGGGTTTCTCGAAAATGATCCTGAACAATTTTTTAATTTATTAGATAATAATAGAGAGCAATTTTTATTAGAAAAGAAGATAAAAGTTCCTGTTAATATAAAACAAGCAATAGGAGATTTGAAAAAAGAATATGGATGTATTGACAGTAATGATTCAAAAGGATTTAAAAATGGAGTTTATGGACGAGCTGCTACAAATTATCAGAGACTAATGAGAAGACATAATATACAAGGTCAAATTCCTGATAGTCATAGGTTTGCAAAACAAAGACATGATACTGTGGAAATATTAGAAAAGATTATGACACTTTCTGATGAGATGAAAAGAATAACTCCTAAACAGAATTTAGTAGAAGGATTAAAAAAAAGAGGGATAACCTCATTAAAAGAAAAATCAATATGTCCAACTCTTACATCAATACCTGATGATTTCATACATTACTGCGAGCCTAGAATTATGACTGTAAGAGAATGTGCAAGAATACAAAGTTTCCCAGACTGTTATAAATTTAAAGGGAAGTACACCACTGGTGGAAAGTTAAGAAAGGTTGATGTGCCACGATATACACAGGTAGCTAATGCGGTACCACCGTTATTTGCAGAACAAGTTGGATTAGTGTTAAGGGAGATGTTGTAGAGTGAGCGAGGTATTACATTTTAAAATAAGCTCAGGACTTAAAAATATAATAGGTAGAGAATTAATAAATGACAAATATATTGCTATTTTTGAGCTTGTAAAAAACTCCTATGATGCAGGAGCTAAAAGTGTAACAATTAAGTTTGATGATATATATGGTAAGAATGCTAAAATAACAATAACAGATGATGGCAAGGGAATGAATAAATATGATATTTTAAATAAATGGTTATTCGTAGCATACTCAGAGAAAAAAAATTCTAGTTATAGAGATAATTTAAAAAGAAAAAGAAGTTATGCAGGTGCAAAGGGTGTAGGGAGATTTTCGTGTGATAGATTAGGATCAAATGTTAAATTGCTTTCCAAAACTATAAATGATGAATTTGTACATTCTGTTGAAATTGATTGGGATGACTTTGAGAAAGATGAAAAAGAGAATTTTGAAAACATTAATGTCATATATCAATATGATAGGAATGAAGATTTGGGGGAAAAAGGAACAGCAATTGTAGTTTCTAATGTAAGAGAGCAATGGGATCGTAAAGAGATTAGCCAATTAAAAAAATCTTTAACACAATTAGTAAATCCAGAAGCAACAAGCAATTATGATGATTTTAATATATTCTTAGATGTTAAGGATGAAATTGAAAATGATGAATTAGAAGAGAATAAAAAGAATTGTATTAATGGGAAAATAGAAAATTATATTTTTGAAACATTAAATATTAAAACTACTAAAATAACAGTTAAAATAGATGAAGATGGAAGGTATATAACGACATCATTAAATGATAGAGGAACCCTGTTATTTGAGGTTAAAGAAAAAAATATATATACTTTAAAGAATATAAATTGTGTAATATATCATTTAAATAGAGCAGCAAAAGTTAACTTTACAAAGTTTATGAATGTTGAAGTTGTTAATTATGGAAGTATTTTTGTATATAAAAATGGATTTAGGGTTTACCCATATGGACAACCAGGTCAAGATTTTTTTCAGATTGATAAAAGAAAAGCGCAAGGGTACAATAGATTTTTAGGTACTAGAGAGATTATAGGAAGACTTGAAGTATATGGAGAAAATTCTGGGTTAACTGAGACATCAAGTAGAAACAATGGATTTATTAGTTCATTTAAGCTTAGTGAATTGATAGACTTTTTTTATGAATTTGCATTAAAACCATTAGAAAGATATGTAGTAAATATCATTAGATGGGGAGAAGAAATTACTGAACAAAATATTATTCCTACTTTAACAAAATTTAATAATATAGATGAAATTATCAAGAAAATTAAGCCGCGTAATAAGAGTGAAAACATCATTTCTACTAACTTCAATAATGAGATTATTGAAATTATTGAAAATCGTAAAAATAAATCAGTTTCTAGTGAAGTAAAAGACATTAAAAATATTGCAATAGCTACAGATAATCATGAACTTATAAAAAAAGCAGAAGCAATTGAAAAGAAAACAAAGGAGTTACAAAAAAGAGCAACTGAATTAGAACAAACTACAACAAAAGTTACGCAGGAGATAGAAGACACCAAAAAAGAATTAGATGTAACAAAGAAACAAGTAGAAATACTAGAAGCGAGAGCAGATATAACAGCAGACGAGGCAATATCTGCAATGCATATAATGAAAACATATGCGGATGCAATTGATTCAAATATTACTGAAATTTTAGAAGAAATAAAACCAGAGAATATGGGAGAAACATTTTTTATATTACATGAAATTAGACAAACTTGTTCTAAAATAATGAACACATATAACTTAGTGATTAATACGAGATATAATGCAGAAACAGGCGTTATTAAAGATGATATTTGTAAATTTATAAAGAATTATGTTGATATGCATTGGCGAATGAAATTTAGAGTATCAGTAGAGCAATTAGAAAAGATATGTTTCAAAGCAGAATTTAATCCTTTAGAGTTTAGCATTATATTAGATAACTTAATAAGTAACTCCAAAAAGGCTAATTCAACTATGGTAACTATAGAAGCACAAAGATACCAAGATAAGTTTATAGATATAATTATTTCTGATGATGGAAAAGGAATTGGAGAAGAGATTAAAAATGTAGAACGATTCTTTGAACCTGGATATACTAGAACTGGTGGAAGCGGTATTGGATTGTATACTGTAAAGAATTACTTAGAGAAAATAGATGGACAAGTTATGGTAAATGATAATTATGTTAATGGATTTCAATTGATTGTGAGGTTAAAACTATGGATTTAAATTATAAAATTTTATGGGTTGAAGATAATGACGAGGCATTTAATACATTAAGTAGACGTTTAAAAAGATACATAGAATCTAAAAACCTAAAATGTATAATAAAAAGAATAAATAGTGCAGATGACTTCAAAATAGAAGAATATGATTTAAATACATATGAGATATTAATAATTGACTATAAGTTGAAAAATGATACTTTTGGGCAAGATGTAATTAAAACGATAAGGCGAGGAAAGTATGTTAATGATGTACTATTTTATTCCAGTGTAGGATATTTGACATTAGAGGGAGTTTTGAAACAAGATGGATTACAAGGTGTATTTATTTCTGAAAGAGAGAATGAAGAGTTCATAGAAAATGTTAAATTATTAGTTAATAAGTCAGTCAGAAGAGCAGAGAATCTTATTAATATACGTGGAATTGTCATGGATAATACCAGTGAATTTGATGAGAATATGAAAAATATCATTAATTTGTCATGGAATATTATTGGATTAGATCAAAAAGAATATATATCAGATTATATAAAAAGAAATTTGTTAAAAAATAAAAAAGAAACTTGTGGGAAATTTATAAATAAGTATTCACAGGATGGAGTTATAGAAGTAAGTGAGTTGTTAGATGAAAGAGAATTTACTTCAGATATGAAAGCAAGATTATTTAACAAATTTATTAATTTAAATGTAGATATATCAAATAAAATGAAAGAAGAGTATATTAGAGTCACTAATGATACAGAATGTAGATTTAAAGATAATTATGATAAGAATATTTTATGGTATAGAAATAAACTAGCTCATGTAAAAAAGAATACTTTTTCAGCAGGTGAATTGTTTATTGGAACAGTAAGCAATGAAAAGATTTGTTTTAATTCAGAATTATGTAGTAAGATTAGAAAATATCTTATACAATATGAAACTATATTTGATAATATATATAATATTGTAGAGATGTATTAATATACACTAGTTAATTTTCATAACAAAAGAAATAAAATAATTCATGAAAATAAATATCAAAAAATAGATATATTAGAAATTACTTAAGTGAATAAAGGTGGTGAAATGAACTTCACTCAATTATACATATATAAGTAAAATTATAGAGATTTTGCATCAACTTTCATTTGATATTTCTATGCTTAGAAAATTCAGATAAGAGAAATTAAATTTTTATAGCTCAGATAAATATTTTAATCAAACTTTATTAAAAAATTAAATATAAGTCTAAAGAAAAAGAATAATATTTTGATCAAACTTTGTTCGGAATGTGATTTTTATATTTTACGAAAGAATGGGTTTTATAAGCGCTATTTTAATCAAACTTTATTACAAACCAACAAAAATATTTAATTTTAAGATAAATATTTATTATTTGTAATAAGATTGAATTAAGAATTAATAAAGCATAAAAGACTAGACAT
>NZ_DHYX01000102.1:16955-35777 GCF_002414285.1 Clostridium sp. UBA5119
ATGTCTAGTCTTTTATGCTTTTTTATGTTTTCTATTGTTATACATATTTCTATCAGCAGTATCCAATGTAGATGCATTTTTGAAATTACATGTTCATTAGTAAATACGGATTTTAATACCTTTGCAGTTTTTCTAATAAGCATATCACCACTTAAATGCAAAAAGAGTTATTAATATATTTTAAAAATATATTTAATAATAATATGAAAATTATACAATACTAATAGTATAAGATTTATATATAATACTAACCAAAGATGAAGGAGAATTAATTTATGAAAATAGAAAGAATATCTGACAAAATAATGTACAATGATGAATCTTTAACTAAGAAAATAATTTATAAAGAAGATAAGATATTGAATTTTGTTTTAAACTTTAGACCAGGGCAAGGAGTGCCACCACATAATCATGAGCAAAGTGATTTACTTATTCATGTACTTTGTGGAGATGGCGAAATGACTGTAGATGGAAATTTAAATAAAATAACACAAGGAAATGTAATTCATTGTAAAGGAGTAGAAGTGTTTAGTATAAAAAATACTGGCAATAATGATATGTCATTATTTGTAGTATTAGCTCCAAACCCATCAGCAGTATATTCAAAAGGAATATAAAAGGGTGGTTAATGAATATGACAAATAGGATTATTATAATAGGAAATGGAATAGCAGGAATTACTGCGGTGAAAGCCATAAGAGAATTAGATAAAGAGTCAGAAGTATTTATATTTGGAGAAGAGAAATTTTACCCATATAACAGAATAAAATTGTCTAAGAATCTATTTGATGAACTCTCTGAAGATAATACTCTTCTTATAAAGAAATCTTGGTATGAAGAAAATAAGGTTAATATTTACGTAAGCAAAAAAGTAACAAAGGTTAATATTGAAAATAAAGAAGTAGTTTTATGTGATAAAAGTATACTTAAGTATGACAAACTTTTATTAGCAAATGGAGCAAGAAATAATAAACCTCCAGTTGAAGGAATAGAAAAAGTAGGTGTCTTTAACTTAAGAACGTTACAGGATGCATGGGATATTAAAAGTAAAATAAAAAAAGGTGAAAGTGTTATAAACATTGGTGGAGGAATACAAGGATTAGAAACTGCTTGGAATTTGAATCAGCATGGAATCAATGTTTCTATTGTTGAGATTCAATCTAGATTAATGCAAAATCAATTAGATGAAAAGGCATCTAAAATACTTCAGGATTCAGTAGAAAAGTTTGGTATTAATATATACTTAAATACAAGAGTTAATAAAATAGTAGGAAATAATGAGGTTGAAAGTGTTGTAACAAGTTCAGATGAATTTATGCTTTGTAATAAAGTTATATATTCTGCTGGAATAAAGCCTAACATAGAAATGTTTGAAGATACGCCTATTAAGTGTGAAAAAGGAATTGTTGTAAATGAAAAGATGGAAACTAATATATCAGATATATATGCAGCAGGTGACGTTGCTGAACTTGATAACTTTGTTCCAGGACTGTGGAATATATCAATAGGCCAGGGTAAAGTTGCAGGATATAATATAGTAGGAAAAGATAGTACTTATAAGCATATTGTTCCTGTTACTACTTTGAACGCTTTTAAATTATCCTTATTTTCTATGGGGTGTGTAGATGAAAATAATGTAACTAATATTCTTGTAGAGGATAATGATGAAGGTCAATATATGAAGGTGTTTGTAAGAGATAGAAAAATAGTAGGAGCTATTGTAATTGGAGATACGAAACGATCACCAATATTAAAATCAGCCATTGAAAAAGAAATATCCTTAGAAGCTATTGATTTATCTAAAATTTCAGTAACAGAATTATTGAATAATATACAAAGTAAAAAATGAAGGAGAGAATAAATATGACAGAAATAAAATTTTGTGAAAATAATTTTACATATGGAACTGAAGATACCATGAAGAAATTACAAGAGAATTATCCTGACGTAGATGTAACAGTAGAATCATGCTTAGGATATTGTGGTGACTGTGCCACTAATCCATATGCACTTGTTAATGACGAAATGATTCTGGCAGATTCGGCAGATGAATTATATGAGAAAATTGAAGAGTTAATATAAAGTCCTTGGTTACAAAGCAATGGAAGAGTATTCTCCTTCTACAAAATATTACTAATTCTCTTTGCTATCCTAGGATTTTTAATTGCTACTCCACTATACAATTTAATTGGTATAGGTAACTCCTTTACAAGCATTGCAGTTATACTAATTATTTTATGTATCTTCAATCTAAAAAGGAGTTTTAATAGAGCTGTATATGAAGTTTTAGATATTAGCCAGGTATAAATATATAGGCTAATTTTAGTTATTAATATTGAAATAAAGTGACTAATTTCCTTTGGAGATAGTCACTTTATTTCTGGATTTGTATTTATGTACATTTATAGTTTATATTTTTGTTTTTTTAACAATTTTATCATTTTAGAATATAATAAATTATAACCAATAAATAAATATTTATTTTTTAGGAGGAATATAAGTGGGTTATGATTTTTTAATTGCTAAAACACATTTAGAAAGTTTAGAGCACGGTGAAACAATATTCGTTAAAGTAAATTCAAATGCATCATATATATGCTGTGTGACAGTTTATTATTATATAAATGGGGAACAAGTTAAACAATCAACGGATGGTATATTGAGCCATGGAAAAGCAGTGCTTGTAATTCCTAGGAGTGCACGTAATATTGATATAGTAGTAGAAGATGAAAGATGGATTGGAATATGGAGTACTATATATAGTGACCATATTTTATCAATTGATAAGGATATCACAGTTACAGTTGATGGTTGGCTATATAAAGAAAAAGTTAAAGTAGAAGTAGATCAAAATACTGATACGAATTAATTTGAAGATTTAAAAGGTTAGGATTATTATAATAGGGGCAGTGAGGTCATCAGTGTAAGCTAGATCACATTACCCCGGATTATAAGTTTTAGAAATTAAAAAATGAACTAGGAACACTATAAAATGAAAAATAACCCATTTAGTATATAAATGATTGAAATATATTTATATTTCTTAAAAAATGTAATTTTTTTATAGTAGAGTTTAAATACAGTAAAAATAGGAATGTATCAAATGTTTTTAGGTTAAAGGATTAATTTGCAGATAGTATATTTACCATATATACAAGTTGTAAAATTAACAAATGACTTACATGAATTTTTCACTTTATGTAATAATTTTATTTGCATATGATATTAATATGAAAATTTAAAACAAAAACCATGATTCTTAAAAATAAGTTTCATGGTTTTTTCATTTAAAGGGATTTGAATGATGACTATAGAATAGTTTAGAGAAAGTTATGAAAAAATTTAAACTATTAATTTATTTAAGTAATAAGGAGAAGAATCATGGAAAAGTTGAAATACAAAGTTCCCAATCGAAAGATAGCTGAAAAAATATTAGAGGAAGCATCTATTTTAAATCCTGGTCCATGGGTGGAACACTCAATATATGTAGCAGAGGCAGCAGCTCTAATTGCTGAATATGATAGCGATTTGGATGAAGATACAGCCTATGTACTGGGATTGCTTCACGATATTGGAAGAAGGAATGGGAGACATTACGTAAGACATGCTATTGATGGATATAATTATGCATTAGAAAATGGATATGATTTTGTGGCTAGAATTTCAATCACTCATGGTTTTCTATGCAGTAATGTAGATGATATATGTGGAGAAATGGATTTAACTAAAGCAGAATACAACTTTATTAAAAATTATTTAGGTAATATCGAATATAATTCATACGATAAATTAATTCAATTATGTGATGTATTGGCTCTTCCGTCAGGATTTTGTTTAATAGAAAAAAGGATGGTTGATGTGGTTATGAGATATGGGTTTACTGATTTTACACTAGAAAAGTGGAAAAAAACCTTTGAAATAAAAGAATATTTTGAGAGCAAAATAGGAAAATCTATTTATAGTATCATGCCAGGAATAGAAAAAAATACTTTTAATTAAACTTTTAAAGAAAGTGCAAAACATGTAAGTATAAAATTGGTAAAAAGAAAAGAGAAACTCCTGAAGAATGTACTATAAGAGAAATTAAGGAAGGACCTAATTGTAAAATTAGTGATTTGAAACTATTTAAAATTTATGTTATCAATTCTTTGAGTTAGGAGAAAGTATTGTGAGGGAGAATGAATTAAAGTCATATCTAAAAAGTCTAGGGGCATCATTGGTTGGATTTGCAGATTTAAATAGCGTTAATACTTCATTGTATAATAATCTAAAGCATGGTATTGCATTTGCAATAAAATTAAAACCTGAAATTATACAAGGTATTTATGAAGGACCAACAAAAGAATATTATGAGGAATACAAAAAAATAAACAAAGAACTTGATGATATCGCTATATACTGTGTAAGATACATAGAGAAGCAGGGATATAGTGCATTAGCTCAAACTTCAACATATGTTACTAGTGATGAAAATTTGACTACTTATTTACCACATAAGACAGTTGCTACACGGGCAGGAATGGGTTGGATTGGCAAAAATGCTCTTTTAATCACTAAACAATATGGTAGTGCAGTTCGTATCTCTTCAGTACTAACTGATATGCCAGTCATACCAGATATGCCTATCAATGATTCTAGGTGCGGAAGATGTAGTAAGTGTGCTGATGCTTGCCCAGCAACAGCAATAAAAGGTAAGTTGTGGAATATAAGTTCAGCAAGAGAAGAGCTATTAGATCCTTTTAAATGTCGTAAAAAAGCAAGAGAACTACTAAAACAAAGAATAGGAATAAAAATGTCTTTATGTGGAAAGTGTATTGAGATATGTCCATATACACAGCAATATATTAAAAGAAATTCCCATAGGTATGATTAGAAATATTTTAGTTATATTTAAGTAAGAGATAAGAAGGCTAACTAAATTAATGTTACCTGATTTTCTCTTTTTTTTAGGAAGAAAGTTAGAGAGAAAATNNAAAATTAAAAAATAAAATAATATAACTCTAAGTTAAATTTTATGAAAATCAATGTTTTTATGTTCTTGCACCTTTAAGCGATTGATATTATTTAGATTAATCCTTCTAGAAGAAAAGTATTTTAATAATAATTAAATTTTACTACTACTATTTTTATAATTACAAATAAACATAAATGTATAAATATGTTATCATAATGAAAACAGTGTTATAATAAATATATACAAACTACTTTAAAAGAGAGAGACATATATGAAAAGTAAGTTAAAACGAAAGAGTATAGTTTGTACTACAGTAGTAATAATTGCTGTTTTACTTTACTATTTTTTTTATTGGCAAAATAATGGTTTAATGATAACGGAATATGATTATATTAATGAAAAAGTAACAGCCGATACTGATGGCTATAAGATCATTCAGATATCTGATTTACATAATAAGAAATTTGGAACGGATAACAAGAAGCTTATAGATAAGATAGCAGAAGAAAATCCAGATATGATTGTAATAACTGGGGATATAGTTGATAGTAAACATACAGATATTAATGTTGCTATATCATTTGTTGAGAATATTGTTGATGTAGCTCCTGTGTATTATGTTACAGGAAATCATGAGTGTTATTTAAGTAAAGATGATTTTAAAAAGTTAGAAGAAAATATGAAAAATAAAGGAGTACATTTGCTTGATAATGACTATGTATCAGTAAATGATAATTTTTANNCCAGAATTTTAATACATATGATAATGTAAATATATTAGATAATACATTAAATGATATGATGAAGAATCTACAAAGTGATGACTTATGTATTTTATTAGCCCATGAACCACAGCAATTAGATAATTATGCAAAGAGCAATGTGGATTTAGTATTGAGTGGACATGCACACGGAGGCCAGTTTAGAATACCATTTGCTGACATTGGAATAGTTGCTCCAGACCAAGGATTTTTCCCAAAATATACAGCAGGTGAGTATCAAAAAGATAACACTTGTATGTATGTAAGCAGAGGACTGGGAAACAGTATTATACCTATAAGATTATTTAACAGACCTGAAATTGTAAAAGTGATATTGAAAAATAAAGAATAACCTAGATGATATAGGAGTGCCTAGTATTGCAATTGATAATGTAAACTTTACTTATCCAGGAACTGATAAAAGAGGCTATAGATAAAGCAGATTTTCAGGTTTCAAAGGAAAAATTTCAAGATGGTTATGATACCATGCTATCTAGAGAATTTGATGGTATAGATTTATCCGGTGGGCAATGGCAAAGGCTAGCTATAGCTAGGGGTTTTTACAAGGATAGTAATATGATAATTTTAGATGAACCTACAGCGGCCATAGATCCTATAGAAGAGACTAAAATATATAAGAAGTTTAAAGAAATGTCCAAGGATAAAACTGCTATAATCGTTACTCATAGACTTGGTTCTGCTAAGATTGCAGATAGAATAGTAGTTATGGACAAGGGTGAAATTGTACAAGTAGGTACCCATGATGAACTTATAAGTATAGATGGAAAGTATAGTGAGATGTATGAAGCTCAAAGTAAGTGGTATCTTTCGGAGCAGGATGAAAAGGCAGTTTGATTTAAAAGATTCAATGCAAAATATATCATGAGTAATTATAATTTAAATTAAGAAAATATACAAGGTAACTTTAAATATATTGATACTTAGTTAAATAGTGTATTCAGAAGTATTTTATACATAAACAACGTTAAATAGAAAATATGACCAAATATGGTTATTGTGATATTTGTCTTATTTTGGTATTATATAGAACAGAAGCCTTGATGGATTTTATACTAAAAGTAATCAGGATTATTATATATGTGCATATTGTGATAGGAAAGTTGAAATACTTGAATATAAAAAACGAGGAAAATTCTAAAAGGTGTAAAAATTACACTAACACAATAAAAGGGGGATTTAAAAATGAAAATTAATAAAAAATTAGCTCTTGTAATGGCAACTGTTGCCACTGTAACTTCTATTGGGGCAATAACAGCTTTCGCTGACTGTAAAGATACTTCTTGGAGATTTAGTAAATGGGAGCGTGTAGAAATAACAGGTGAAAGGGATAAAGAAAATGATTCTTCAGCTTATGGAAGAGTTCTCACTGGCGGAGATCGCAAAAACTGCGTAACATATTTTGAGGTTGTTGACAGTAATGGAGATGCTATTACAGACGACATAACAGGGAAGAAAGTAAGAAGAACTACAATGATTGGAGGGAATAACTCGAGTGAGGTAATCAATTATGCTTATGAAAATGGATATCGTAAAGTTCGCATGAAAATATGGAGAGATCTAGGTTTCATGGGAGTTGAAGGTACTGGGCTATGGAGCCCTGATTATTGTAGACCGTAGATACTATTTAAGGGATTATATATAATTAATTTAATATAAAGTAAATATTTCTAATATATTTACTTTATATTAAATCTATGAAATATGAATTATAAATTTTTAAATAATTATTATTTTGTATAAAGGAGGTAACCATGTTAAAAATTGAACTTAAACGAGCTTTTAAAAGAAAAACATTTTTATTTGCATTATTAGTGGGTATTATGTTTTGTGTATTAGATAATATAGAAGCTAATTATTATAATATAATTAGTTCTTATTCAGGATATAATAACTATTTTAATGAATTTTTAAAATCATCTGTATTATCTCCCTATGATTCCTTCACTTTATTTAATTTAACATCATTATCAAACATCTTTATTATGTTGATTCCTATTTTGTCGGCTATTTCATATAGTGATTCATATCTTGAAGATGTAAATAGTGGATTTTTAAAAAATGTATTATCAAGATGTTCAAAACGTAAATATTTACAAAGTAAGTTTTTGGCTAATTTTATCATCTCAGGAATCACTATTTCAATACCATTACTTATTGAACTTTTATTACTTTTGGCAACACAACCTAATATAAAGCCTGAAAGACTGTATAATGCAATACATATTGGAAGTCTAAATCTAGATATGTATTTAAATCAACCACTGCTATATACATTAATTTGGATATTTATATCTTTTATGTTTGCAGGAGTAATTTCTAGTATTTCACTTGGGTTTAGTATAGTTATTAGGAATAAGTTTGTTGTACTTATAGCACCATTTATAAGTGTAATGGTTATACATCTATTATTTGATATGATTGGTCTTTTTAATTATAGCGTTCTAGACTTTTTATATTTAGCTAGTATGGCTATAAGCTCTAAGCCTACTGAAATGCTGATAACCTTTATTGTAATGTTAATAGTAACATATTTGCCATTTTACTTTGGAGGAAAATCAAATGAAGCTTTTTAAAAAGGGAAATTACATTTCATCACGAGAGTTATATACAATATTAATTTTTTGCTCAATAATTTTTATTATAACTCTTTATAACCCTTTATATAATATGAAAAGTGTATTGAATTTGGCTATAAATGGTGGCTATGAATTATCAAATTTTGATATTTTGCATGCTTTTAATGGATGGGGATTAATTAGTAAATCTAGCTATATAATACTAATAATTCCTATTTTTTCAGCATTAATAATATACATTGTTGATTATAATAATAGTTTAATAAGAAGGATAAGGTATAAAAGTAGAAATAGGATATGGAATAAAAATATAACATTAATACTGATTTCAGCTTTTTTATTAAGTACTCTTTTAGTAATTGGAGGTTATCTAATTAGTGGAGTATTTGTAAAAGGATATAATAATACATGGAATACTGAATTAGGGCTTCCTTATCTTACATATGGAAATACAGAAATATGGAATGACTTATCAAATCTATTGGTAACATATAAAGTATTATTAGTCTTTTGGATTACAACATTCTTTGGACTTAGCTTTATTGGAATCTTTATTTGCACCTTTCAGTTATTTATGCGTAATGTATATGTTTATTTGATGGTATTAACTATAGTACTTGTAGAAGTTTGTAATTTATTTAACTTCAAATTATTGGAGAGTATAGTGATAAGTCCAAATAAATGGGTAAATCCTAATAGACTTATTGCTAGTAATATCTATTTTTTAGTAGGATTTCTCTTACTTTATTTCTGGGGTAGATATATAAATTCTGAAAGAGATGAAGGACTTGAAAAAAAATATTAGAATGTGTGGTGAAAGACATTGAATAGTATAAAAATTGTAATGTCTTTAATAAAAAGAGATATAAGGACAAGTAAGAGATCAATTTTAATTAAGTTTGGTACTTTTTTCACCATATTCATAGCATATGTGTTACTTGTTATACACTATCGTTATAATTATGAAATAATTAATGCTAACACTTTGATTTTTGAAATTTTTAAGGGATGTAAATATGTAGAAAGTTCAACAGGGCTTAGTATATCAGGTTTTAAATTTCCAGTAATTTGGTTATTTATAAATAGTTTTATAATTTATGCAGTGGGTAATTATTTCTATAAGGATATAAAGATAAATGGTAAATATGTGTTGATTCGAGTGAAAAAAATGCAATACATATATATAGCTAAAATAATATGGAGTATAGTTATGATTATTGCCTATTATGTTATTTTGTTACTTGTAAGTGCTATGTTAGGTTACTTGTTCCGTACAGATATATATAAATACATAGATCCTAATTATTTAAAAATAGATACTATAGATTTAATTAAAAATATATTTGTATTATATACTCTAACATCTATATCTCTTGTTGTTATTTTTATAACATTAACACTTAAGATAAAGCCTGAATATGCTTTTCTTATAAATATTGTATTGTGTGCATCATCTATATTCGTAGAGAATAAATTTTTTATAGGTCAACATAGTTTATTAATTAGGCATACTCCCTTTGATTTGGTTCACAATTTTACTATGTATGATTCAATTATATATAATTTAATAATAACTACTTGTGTCATTGCAATAGGATCTGCTTTAGCATCTAAAAAAGAGATATTTTGAGGAGGTAAAAATGGAACAATCATATATTGAAATTAAAAATGTTACTAAAAAACTAAATGGAAACTTAATTCTAGATAATATTACTTTAAATTTAGATAGAGGAAAGGTCTATGGTATAAAAGGGAAAAATGGCTCTGGAAAAACAATGTTATTTAGGGCTATTTGTGGATTTATAAAAACAGAAGGCTCTGTAATGGTCAATGGTAAATCTATTGGAAAAGATGGAAGCTACCCAGATAATATAGGGGTTTTGCNNAAAATCCAGGCTTTTTACCAAATTATTCTGGATTTAAAAACTTAAAGTATTTGGCTGAAATAAACAAAAAAATAAATGACGAAGATATTATTAATATTTTAAAAGAAGTTGGTTTAGATCCACATGAAAAAAAATCATTTAGAAAATATTCACTAGGTATGAAGCAAAAACTTGGTATTGCGCAAGCGGTTATGGAAAATCCAGATGTAGTAATTCTCGATGAACCAACAAATGCATTAGATGAAGAATCAGTGAAGAAGATAAACTCTATGATAAGGAAGTTAAAGAATGATAATAAACTAGTATTTATATCTAACCATAATCGTGATGAGCTAGAAATGATCTGTGATGAAATATATTCCATAGAAAATGGTAAAATATATGATCATGTAATTATAAGTGAGGAAAACAACAATGAAAAAAAGAACTAAAATATATATTGGAATAAGTATTATTTTCATTATCATATTAGGGTTTTGTTATTCCTATCACAGAGTTAATTTAGGTGTACCACGTGAGTATAATCTTCAAAAATATAGCCAAGGAGAAGCTGTTAAGTTAGAAGATTTTGAAATAACAGGAGATGGCATTACTAAGTTAGAAGGTAGCGACGAATATAATCCAGGGCAATCTAGGTATTCATATATAGTAGATTTAACAATAAAAAATATAAGTGATGAAGATAAAGACATAAAAGCATTTTATCGTCATAATTGTCTTATAAATAAAAGTGATTTCATTAAACTCAGTGTGCCACAAGAAGCAGTGGAGGGTAGTCCTGAAGTTGAGGCTGTGCTGAAAAGCCAAGAAGAAATAAATATAAAATTAACATTTGAAACCTCACAAAATTCTAAAAGTGATATTTTTGAATATTATATTCCAAAAGAATTATATATAAGTGAAATTAAAAGTGATTTAGAAAACTTAAAGTTTCATGAAAAATATATTGAATTAAGTATGGAAAAATAAATTATTATAGTAGGGTAAATAATGAAAAAGAAATGCTCGAAAAAAAGTATTGTTTTAATTGCAATAGTGGGAATAATATTTATAGTATTCGGTTTAACCTATGTTGTAAAGCAATTTAAAGATGGAAATACTCCTATGGATTTATCATCAATTGAAGTCAATGAAGAATTCTTTAATAGTATGAATGAAAAAGAATTATTGCATTATAAAGTTATAAATGCTATTGATTTCTATGAAACTGTTGAAGGAGAAATATATCACTTTGGTTTTCCTAGTACAGATAATGGCACAACTAAATGTATTGTTGATATAAAAAATAATCGTAGTTTAGTTCATGAAGAAACAAGTAATAAAAATAGTGATACAATTTTTAATAATGATGGTTGTATAGAGTTCTATAATACAGATAAAACTTATAGAAAAATAAGGACGTCAACAGATGAAATTGCACCTAATAGTAATGTAAAAGTTTCGGATTTAAATAAATTGATGCCTAAACAACGCTATAAAGATGGAGATGTATTATGCAGAAGTACTAACTTAACTTTGGGAGTTTCTAACAGTATTTTAGATGAAACTTATTTAGGAAAATATATGGAAGATTATGATTCCTGGTCAATTGAAGGAAATGAAGAATTTATTGGCAGACAATGTACAAAAATTTCAGGGAAAAAAGGTCTTGTAGATCATATATCAAAATCAGAAAAGTACACAGCGCTAATTGATACGGAGACTGGTATTGTATTAAAATATGATGAGTTGACTTCTGAGGATGAAGCAGTTGTTGGATTTGAAACAAAGTCTATTAAGTTCAATGAAGAATATGATTTTGAATTATTTGACTTATCAACTGAAGGTTATACTGAAAAAGTCTTTGAAAAGAAAAAATAGAGTTACAAATTTAAAAGTTTTTTATAGTAATAATAGTATTAGAAAATGGATGATACTTTGTGACTAGAATATCAATTGCTAATGGTTTTCTATGTAGTAATGTAGATGATATATGTGGAGAAATGGATTTAACTAAAAAAGAATATGATTTTATTAAAGGTTATTTAGGTAATATCGAATATAATTCATATGACAAATTAATTGAATTATGTGATATGTTAGCTCTTCCATCAGGATTTTGATTAATAGAAAAAAGAATGGTTGATGTGGTTATGAGATATGGATTTACTGATTTTACACTATAAAAATGCAAAAAACTTTGAAATAAAAGAATGCTTTAAGGAAAAAATAGGAAAATTTATTTATAGTGTGCTACAGAGATAGAAAAAATACTTTGGACTTTGTTAATTTTATTAAAAATCATGGATAGATATCAGTTATTTATACTGAACTATCCATGATTTTTTATATTATATTACTAGAGATAATTTGGATACAATCCTAAGGTTATTGAACGTTATACATTCCATTCTTCTCCATGTATTGGGAAATAGTCTCTCTGTGTTTTTGTTCTTCCTTTTGTATGTGATTTAATACATCACGAACTCTAGTATCTCTAAATTCAAATATATAGATGACATAACAAAGAGAATTATATCATTATAGGGATTTGTCTTTTACTGTTTCAGAATAGAAGATTTCTTCATTAAATTCTCCTTCGGCCTTTGCTACAATCATTGTACATACTGCATCACCGGTGATGTTGACAGAGGTTCTTGCCATATCTAGAATCCTATCAATACCCATGATTAAAGCTATACCTTCCACTGGTAAACCTACTGATTGTAATACCATGGATAACATAATCATTCCTACACCAGGTACGCCAGCTGTTCCAATTGAAGCTAAGGTGGCTGTTAAAATAACAGTTAAGAAAGAACTTAAGGTTAAATCAACACCATAAATTTGAGCAATAAATACGGTAGCTACACCCTGCATAATAGCGGTTCCATCCATGTTGATAGTTGCCCCTAGTGGTAATGTAAAGGAAGCAACATCTTTTGATATTCCTAAATTTTCTTCTGCAATTTCCATTGATACTGGTAAGGTTGCACTACTGCTTGATGTAGAAAAACCTACAGAAATGGCAGGGAAGAATTTTTTGAAAAATCTTATAGGACTTAATCTAGTAAATAATTTTAATAGTCCACCATATACAATAGTAGCATGAATAAATAAACTTATTAAAACTAATGACATATATTTTATTAAAGGTATCATTGCATCAAAACCTTGAGTGGCAAAGGTACGAGCGATTAAACCAAATACTCCAATCGGTGCAATTATCATTACGAAGTCTACGATTTTCATAATAAGGTCATTTAATTGTTGAAAAAGATTTGTTATCATTTTAGTTTTCTCACCTAGAGTAGATAAACCTACGCCTATTAACATGGCAAATACAATAATTTGTAGCATGTTCCCGTTTGCCATGGATGCAATAGGGTTGTTTGGTATCATATCAAGGATAACTTCAACCAATGGTGTAGCTTCTTTAATAGTAACTTGGTTTAAGTTTGAACTTNNTGAACTTGATAAATTTAATCCTACACCTGGTTTAAATACTGTAGATAGTGATAATGCAATTGAAATGGCAATAGCGGTAGTAGCTAAGTAAAATAATACTGTTTTTACTCCAATTCTACCTAACTTTTTAATATCTCCCATGCTGGCAGCTCCGTTGACTAGAGAAATAAAAACCAAAGGTACTACAAGCATCATAATAGCTTTTAAAAATGCCTGTCCAATTAAATAGAAAACCCCATTAATTAATAATTCATCGCGAATAAAACCCTTTGGAATAAAGTTGAATATAATACCTGTTATTAAACCCAGGATTAATCCGATAAATATTTTTGTTGATAAACTTATTTTACCTTTTTTCATTTTACCAATCCCTTCTAATGATTTTTATTATATAAATTAAATTTTTACCTAAGATTATAGAATTATATGGTGAGTAAAATTATATAATGAATAAAAATAAAAGTCAAACTGCAATTATTGGAAAAATGAAAAATAAATAAGAAATATTTCGAAATCTATATAGTATTACTTAATTGAGTGTTAATCTAGTAATAGTGCACATTACCATTGGTTATAGATATCGATGTTGAATGTATAAAACTTTTAATATATACAATTAGATTTTGAAGGATTTTAAAATGAGTATGCAATATAGTTAAGAAGAAAGATAAAAATTAAAAAGTTGTTTAAATAAATTAACAAATAATAACATATAAAGGATTGTTATTTGCATGGATATATTTTACACTTAGTATAGTAGGTTAACAGATACTGTTTATCCGATGACTATAAGCTCTAATACTCAGATATTCTTCAAAGTGGGAGTAAAGAGCTCTGTTTATATTAAACTTTTTAGGAGGGGAATTTATGTTATTTATATTTATGGGGCCAAGCTGTTCAGGGAAATCTTCAACAGCAGAAGAATTAAAAAAACTTACAGATGCACAGATTTACAGTGGAAAAGATTATTTACGTATGGACAAAAATGAAAATAATGCATGGAAATTATTTGAGGAAATATTGAAAGAAGGTTGTAATAACAAAGATTTACACTCAAAATCAATAATCTATATAATCTCAGAAAAAAAGGATATAGTTAAACTTAAATTCATTAAGGATGCTATTACTATAAATTTTACAGCTGATGCAGAAATAATAAAATCTAGATTTGCTAAAAGGATGAATGGGGTTTTACCAAAGCCAGTAGAAAGTATGATAGACAAGCAGTTACTTGAATGGAAAGATATAACTGCAAAGTTACATGTAGATACAAGTAAAGACAGTCCTAGTGATATAGTTAAAAAAATTTATGATCTAGGATTAATGGATAATAATGTATAGGTATTATATAATTTTTATTTACTTTATAAGTTTTCCATGGTAAAATTTACACATAACATATGGGAGGTGCTATAAAGTGATTATTGCTACTTGTTAATTAATTTTTAATGTGAAAATTAATACTAAAAGAAGTCTTAACTACCTAATTATTTAGGTTTATTTGTTGTGCTTCTTTAGAAAATTTACAAGTAAGTAATGTGAAGTTTATAGAACTAAAATTAAAATCTTTTTTACACTTTATATAGTATATTTATTTTATTGTGTAAAATATTGTAGATATTTTGGTTGTAATGAGGCGTTGCTTTATTACAGCCTTTTTAAATTTAGTTAAAGAGGTAAAACATCTAACCCTTTAAATTAGATAGGTAAAAATGAAAAAATAAATAGGATAAGGGGTATGAGTATATGAAAAATCAAGTAAATAATGAATTTAAGGAAATATTAAATATATTTAATGAGCTTAATGAAAGTAATTGGAAGGAGATAGATAGTTATAATTATAAACAAGATAAATATTATATTTTTTTAAAGTTAAAAGTCTTTCTTTTAACAGTAGATTATGAAACTGATCTAAAAGAAGATCATGAGTGGCTTAATTTTTTTAAGAGAAAATTTATAGAATATTTAGATGAAAATTAATTAATTTAAAAGCTTAGTACTTTAACTAGGCTTTTATTTTTTAGAAGTACTGTATAGTCTTGACGTTAGCTCAAAGCAATCACAACAAGTTTTTTGAAATTTAACAGATACCTCAACTATCAATAAAACTGACAGAATCTAACTTTTTATATCAAATAAAAGCAGTTATCTTAATTTTACTTGAGCACAAACTCTTAATGTGCTCGTCTTGAGTTAAAATTTTTTAGGTATTTAAAATGAATAAAATGCATGTAACTTTGGCTGTAGTAGTCGGTTTAATTGTTGGTGGTGTAGTGGGTGCTCTAGGTTATTCTAAAACTGCCGCACGTTATGATGCGATGACCACCGCATGTGTAATGGTCAATCAGGCAGTTGAACACCAGATTTTAAAGCCTGAACAAGTGAAAGAGTTAGGTGAGCTTACAGGTCAAACCCTTAAGAAAGATTATGCTTCTGTGGCATCAAAATTTAAGTTTTCTGAAAAGCAGTTAGGCAATGCTTCTGAAGGCTCGAATTGTAGCCAATTTATCGTTGGCGTAAACGCAGCGAAGTAATTAAAAGAAAACCCACAGCTTGTGGGTTTTTTCTTATTGATCTGACCAAGCTGAATCTATGGCATGAATTAACCGTAGGTTCAGTGCTTTCTGTTCTAATTGCGGTTTATCAATATCCCGTTTATACGTGGACGACTTTGATGACGCTAGAACAAGTTGAACTTGCACCAAGTGCAATAATGGTCTGGCGTGATCAACAAGATAAAGTATGTATTGAACAGCTTTCACCTTTGTTTGCTATGCTGATTGAACAGTTAACGAAAAATATAGCGTTAACTGACCATGATATTTTCACACTCATTCATTCTGTACTCACTGACTTGTCTGAGCCTGAAATTTATCTGCAAATTCAAGAACTCAAAAACCTCTTAACTCGACTACAATTAATTCAAATTCCCCATGATTTTAAAGAGGTACAAGGATGACTTCGGCCGCGGCATCACATCATGACGACCTAGGGGATCAACTGCATAGCCCAGCGTTTTTACAAGATTTAAGGCAGCAAATGATTAAATTTGCTTTTTTACAGTTGTCCTCACTTCCGCAAGCTGAAGATGTGGTGCAAGAAGCATTAACGAGCGCTTTTCAACATTTAGATTCATTTAAAGGGCGAGCTGCGTTCAAAACATGGGTATTTTCTATTTTAAAAAATAAAATTATTGATGTACTTCGGCAAAAGTCGCGCTTGGTTGCCATGTCTGAATTATTTAAAGACGAAGAAAGTGAACTCAGTGTTGATGAATTATTTGATGCTTCAGGACACTGGCATAAATATGAAGCACCTCAAGCATGGCAAAGCCCTGAAGAAATGATAGAGCAGTCAGATTTTTGGATAATTTTTGAAGCTTGCTTAGATCATTTACCAGCCAAATATGCTCAAGTTTTTATGATGAGAGAAGTGATAGAGCTGAGTTCTAATGAGATTTGTAGCAAGCTAGAGTTATCTATTTCCAACTTTAATGTGTTGATGTATCGAAGTCGTACCCGATTACGCGAATGCTTAGAAAATAAATGGTTATTGAAGGAGGATTGTTCATGTTGACATGTCGACAAGCCACTCAACTTTTGTCTGAGAAACAAGATAGACCTTTGTTTTTACGTGAGCAAAGTAGTTTGCAATTACATTTATTGGCATGCCGATCATGCCGTCGTTATGCAAAACAGATCAAAACAATTAGTCAGCTTTCTAAAGCATTTAAAAATTTGGATGGCTAACTTTAGTTAAAAATTTATTTATTGCTAGCCTTAACATGCTAAAAGCTCCCATACTATAAAAGTAAAGGAATTTTTAAGACAGGATGAAACGTGAATTTAAAGAATCTTGAAGCATTTTATTGGGTTGTGACTTTAAATAGCTTCAATAAGGCCGCGACTAAATTACAAACGACACAGCCTGCGGTATCTCAAAAAATCACATCTCTTGAAAATGAATTAGGTTTTAAAGTTTTAGACCGAAGCTTGCGACAGTTTAAATTGACCCATAAAGGCAGAACATTATTTAAATATGCCGAAAAGTTTATGCGTTTAGAAACCGACCTAGTTGCAGAGCTTACTGAAAATCAGCATCTCACAGGAACTATACGTTTAGGCGTTTCCGAAACGATTGTGTATACATGGCTAGTCGAATATATCGAAAAAGTTCAACAAGAGTTCCCAAAAGTTTCAGTCGAAATTGTGGTGGATCTGACACCTAACTTACAAGAAGGGGTACGTACTGGGGACTTGGACATGGCCTTTTTACTCGGGCCAACGTTGGCTTTTGAGTGTATTGAACAAGCACTTTGTGATTTCGAGTTAAGTTTTTTGGCTTCACCTTCATTTAAAGGTGGAATTGGGCAAATGTCTTTTAAAACCTTGATGTCACATACCATTTTAACCTATCCAAAAATTACCTACCCCTATAAAGAATTAAAGGCAAGAATGAAAGAAAAAGGGATTGATGAACCACTGTCAATTACTAGCTATTCTTTAGCGACTTTATTGCGTCTCGCCGAGCAAGGCTTAGGTATTGCGGTAGTGCCAACTTTAACGGCATTAAAGGAAATTACCGATGGACGATTGGAAATATTAAATACACCTATTCGCTTAAAGACCTTTCATTTTACGTCTATTTATATTCACGGTAACGATGTTGCCTTGAAAGAAAAATTAACCGAGGTTGCTGTTAAAGTCTCGGCGAGTGCTATGAAAAGGCTTAATGAGCAAATTAAAAAATAGCTTTTTTTGAGTATCATTTATTCTTATTCTTCCTTGTTTAAAAAAGCTGTTTTATATGTAAAACCATAAAAACAGCTTATGCACATCGATAAGTAAAATTTATCCTGTATTTCAATTTGAATATAAAGCGATAAAAATCAATTAGTTAAAATTTTAAATTTCTGTAAAAAGTCTTATTGTTCGTAGGGATTAGCTATGTTTTTATTTTAGACACAAGATTTGATCACCGATTGTGTTGATTTGGGAACAGGGAATCTTTGTCATTTTAAAGGATTAAAGAATATCGTTTGGGACAAAAAATGGTGTTCTTGGTTCAACTTGAAAATAGCGTTGTTAAGCTCAAATGGATGAGGAACGCATTAATATGTCTTTACTGAAATCTTCTTTTTTATCAGATCGCCAATGGGCCATTGTTGCCTCAATCTT
>NZ_DHYX01000102.1:35803-36233 GCF_002414285.1 Clostridium sp. UBA5119
TATGATGGCGACCTCTGCAATGGGGCCAGGATTTTTAACCCAAACTGCTGTATTTACAGTTAAGTTAGGTGCGGCATTTGGCTTTGCCATTTTAGTTTCCATTCTGATTGATTATGTCGTACAACAGAATATCTGGCGAGTGGTCACACTTACTCAAATGCGCGCATCAGATATTGCCAATAAAGCCTTACCGGGCAGTGGTTATTTACTGGCATTTCTGGTGATTTTGGGTGGGTTTTTCTTTAGTGTCGGTAATATTGCAGGTGCAGCTTTAGGTTTAAATGCACTTTTTGGCCTAGATACAAAGTGGGGCGGTATTTTAAGTGGGGCGTTAGCGATTTTGATTTTTGCTTCCAAAAAAGCCACGCTTGCCATGGATAAAAGCATGATCGTGTTGGGACTGCTTAAAATCCTGCTGATTATTATTGTT
>NZ_DHYX01000102.1:36281-36632 GCF_002414285.1 Clostridium sp. UBA5119
CCTGCTGATTATTATTGTTGCCGTCATTGTGATGCCTCCAGTTGGTCAAGCTGTACATCAGACATTTGCTCCAGATCATATCGACTTTGCCATTATTACCACTATTGTGGGTGGTACAGTGGGTGGCTATATCTGTTATGCGGGTGCGCACCGTTTACTCGATAAAGGTGCTGTTGGCCCTGAAAATATTAATGAAGTTGCTAAAGCTGCAACCAAAGGCATTGTTGTAGTTGGCATCATGCGTTATGTGCTGTTTTTAGCGTTCTTAGGTGTGGTGGTGAGCGGTGCCCATATTGATTTAGCCAGCCATGACGCCAATCCGGCAGCCCAAGCATTTCAATATGCAGCAGG
>NZ_DHYX01000102.1:36753-37044 GCF_002414285.1 Clostridium sp. UBA5119
CCAAAACAAACCAACTATACGACCATTACCTTTATCGCATTGGCTTTATTGCTCTATGTGTTATTGGGTGCAACTCCGGCAGGTCTACTCATTTTTGTGGGTGGTTTTAACGGTTTAGTGTTGCCAATTGGCCTTACAATTTTTGTGTATGTCGCAGCGTGCCGTAAAGATTTAATGGGTAATTATAACTATCCAAAATGGTTACTTATTTTGGGTGGATTAACATGTTTGTTGACGTGGTGGATGGGTTATATGTCATTTACGACAGTGTTTAACTATTTGACCAAACTT
>NZ_DHYX01000102.1:37053-37575 GCF_002414285.1 Clostridium sp. UBA5119
TATGTAAGCCAGACGACATGAATTGATAAAGGAATAATGCCATGTTTGTAGATTTAAATAGTGATTTGGGTGAAAGCTTCGGCTCATGGAAAATGGGTAATGATGACCAGATTTTACCTGTCGTGACCAGTGCCAATATTGCTTGTGGTTTTCATGCTGGTGACCCGCTCGGCATTTTAAAAACGGTTCGTAAAGCAGTTGAACTTGGCGTGACCATAGGTGCTCATGTGTCTTACCCAGACCTTGTTGGCTTTGGTCGCCGTAATATGGATTTGTCGCGTGACGAGCTTATTGCCGATGTGCTTTACCAAATTTCTGCGCTCGATGGTTTGGCTAAAGTAGCTGGTTCAAAAGTGCAGTATGTTAAACCACACGGTGCGCTCTACAACACCATTGCCCATGACCAAGCTCAGGCAGCCGCAGTAATTGATGCCATTAAAATGTATAACCCTGAACTCGTACTAGTTGCTTTAGCTGGGTCGAACTTAGTCGAACAGGCACGAGCTGCGGGTTTAAAAGTTG
>NZ_DHYX01000102.1:37661-37886 GCF_002414285.1 Clostridium sp. UBA5119
TGTTGCGAGCCGTGTGGTGTCTATGCTTAAAAATGGTGGGGTCGAGTCAATTGATGGTGTATTTACCCCAATTCAGGCTGACACGATTTGCCTACACGGCGATACTGACGGCGCACTAGAGATGTCGGCTGCCATTAAAGCCGAGCTTGTAAAAAACAATATTGAAATCCGCCCGTTTGTAAATAAAGCATAAGGAAGAGCGCAATGTATAAGGATATTAAAGTC
>NZ_DHYX01000008.1:0-20153 GCF_002414285.1 Clostridium sp. UBA5119
AGCTGATAGTCATCGGATAAAGGCAATAAATCTTGTTAGATGTTAGTTGATGTGATAAAATGATATAAGATTTGAAGAGAAAGATAAAATAAAATTTTTAAAGTCATAGTAATTTTTATGAGAAGATATGATAAAGAGGTAAATATGATAAAGAGCATAAGGTATGTGGTAAGTGAAAATATAAGCAATATATATAGGATTTTTTTAATTGCTAAGTATGAAATATTAGCAGAAAACAGAGACTCTAAATTAGGAATACTCTGGAATGTATTAAATCCGCTAATTCAAATTTCAACATATTGGTTTGTCTTTGGAATAGGTATAAGAAGTGGTAAACCAGTAGATGGAATTGAGTTTTTGGACTGGCTATTAGCGGGAATGGCAGTATGGTTTTTTATTAGTCCCTCAATAAGGAAGGGAGTAACGTCTATTTCTTCAAAGATAAAGGTAATAAGAAAAATGAAATTTCCAGTGAGCATTTTGCCTACAACAGTAGTGGTGGAAGAAGCCATTATTCATTTATGTATGCTGGTAATAATATATGTGATTTTTCTTATTAGGGGCATGGTACCTAGCCTATATAATTTTCAAGTTTTATACTACTTAATATGTGGTATGGCTTTTTCAGTATCTCTAGCAATGATAACATCAGTGCTTAATATGTTTACGAGAGATGTGAAAAAAATAGTTAATGCAACTATGAGAATGTTGATGTATATAACCCCTATATTATGGACAATGGATAAGATGCCTAAGAATATACAAAAAATTATGAAGTGTAATCCAATATATTATATCGTTCAGGGGTATAGAGATAGTTTCTTCTATCATGAAGGAATATTATCTAATATTAATGAGATGATAGTGTTTTGGGTAATTATAACGACTATGTTTATAGCAGGTAGTACACTAATGTACAAGTTTAGACATAGATTTGTTGACATGATGTAAAATGGAGTGAAACCAATGGATAATCAGTATTCTGTAGAATTTAAAAATGTGTCTAAGATATTTAAGTTAAAAAAAAGTAAGGGTAAATCAAATCATAGAAATTTTTATGCATTAAAAGATATTAGCTTTAAGGTTGAAAAAGGGGATGTAGTAGGTGTATTGGGAACCAATGGTTCAGGAAAATCTACTCTTTCTTCAATTTTAGCTGGAATATCTGAAGTGGATGAAGGAAATGTTAAAATAGTAGGGGAGCAATCTTTAATAGCAATAAACACAGGGTTAAATAGTGAGTTAACAGGCCTTGAGAATATTAAAATGAAGGGTGCTCTATTAGGCTTATCTAAAAAGAGAATAGATGAGATAACTGAAGGTGTTATAGAGTTTGCAGAGTTAGGAGATTTTTTATACCAACCACTTAAGACTTATTCTAGTGGTATGAAATCAAGGTTAGGATTTTCTATATCTATAAATCTAAACCCTGATATAGTTATAATTGATGAAGCTTTATCTGTAGGAGATAGCAGTTTTTCAGCAAAGTGTATTAAAAAGATTGAAGAATTTAAAACAGAAGGTAAAACAATATTTTTTATTAGCCATTCCATATCACAAATTAAGAGCTTTTGCAATAAGGGTTTGTGGATTGAAGGCGGTTACCTAATGGAATATGGTGATCTAGAAAGTGTTGCAGATAAATATGAAGCCTTTGTAAATGAATATAAGAAGAAAACACCAAAGGAAAAGAAAAAGTTAAAAAATGAAGCCTTTGAAAAAAGAATTGCAGTAGATAGGGATAAAGATACTGATAATAAGAGCAAAACAGCATTGTTTTCATATTTGAAGAAAGTAAAATGTCTATTGAAGGTTAAAGGATAGAAGGGATATGGCATAATGAATAACAAGTATATAAAAAATGTATATATTGAAAATGATAAAATTCATATAAAATCTAATAAGGAACTGTCTAAGTTAGTTTTATTTAGCCCTAAGGTTTTATTAAAGGTTAATTGCTTTGAAAATGCAATTGATTTACAAGAGATAGTAAAAAAAAATTGGTGTTTCTTTGGCGAAAAGTCTCAGTTTTTACTGTGTAATGATGATGAGGAAACAACCTCTCTAAGATTAAATCAAATGAAGACCATGGGTGAAAACTATATATGTAAAGGTTTTAACTTGAAAATAGGTAAACAAATGTATGCCGTTGATATATTTGTAAATGGAGAAAATGAAGTAGAGCTAATAATAGAAGAGTATAACGATGAAAGTAGTAGCTATTTTGAAATTGAGACAAGTTATATTAGAGAGAATTTCCTACATATTAAAGGACAACTTAAGGGTTATGAAGAACTAGAAGCTAATCATAATAAAAGTCGTGGTACTGAGGATATGAAGGCTAAGTTAATGATTTACGATAGAAATCAAGAAAACATTGAAGTGAACCCAAGTGAAGTACAAGGGGAAACACTATGGTTTAAAATTCATATTGATAGGGTGCCAAGGAGTATTGAAGGTTATGTTAATACATTACTAATAATTGAAGATAGAGTTCTTGATGTTAAGTTTAAAGAGGAAGTAAGATTTCAAAAGATTAAGTTTGAAGATGAACAGGGCATGAAGAATTTAATTGTCAAATCTGAAGAAAAAACTAAGAATTTAGTCTTTGATATAAATGGAAAACTTGCTATAGCACCTATTATTAAAAGGATGAGTTATGAAGATGGAAATATAATAATTAATGGAAACCTTAATGCTACTATAGATGTTTTCCAGGTTCCAGGGGTGGAAACTATTATTAAGCTCATTGCTGCAGATAATAGTATAATTATTGCAAATTCATTAGAGGTAGTACAAGGAAGTTTTAGCTATGTAATTAGTAGTGAAGAAATAGGGGATATAAAAAGAGCATTTTCTGGGAAATGGAATTTAAAGATAGAGATGCTAGAAAATAATGAAGTTTTAGTTAGTGAAGATATATCTTATAAAAATAGTGAAGATGATATTATACTTTCTGAGATGATAAGAGGCACCAGAGATAATATTTTATTAAAAGCTTACATTACTGAAGTTGAGAAAAAGTTAGCTTTGTCAGTAGAAAGCGAAATAAATATAGACCAGATTTTATCAATATATGTTGGAAAGAATAAGTTAAAAATAAAATATAGAACTAAAGAGAATGTTGATAAATTATTAAATTCAAGATTGATAAAAACTAATGTTGCAACTACAAATACAGAGTTGACATGTAACAAGGTTGTTAAAAAAGGTAAAAAAACTTATGTTTGTCATTATAAGTGTGATAATGTGAAAGCTTTCGTAGATGAGATGCTATTAAAGGGAGTAACTTTATATACACAAATTGATACTCAGGAGTTTAAAAATGTAGTATCTGAGATTAATAGGTATTCTATTTTCTTTAGTAAGTATGATATAGTACAATCTAGTAAAAAATATAAAAATATATGCTTAAAATTATATAATGATATATTCTTAAAGTGCCCAGTTAAAAAGAAAAGGGTGCTATTTGAAAGTTTCCTAGGAAGAAATGTATCAGGAAATCCTAAGTATGTCTATAATTACTTTGTAGAGCAAGGATTAGATAAAAAGTATGAATTAATATGGATTTTAAATAATACTGAGGATGAGGTAATAGGTAGAGCTAAAAAGGTTAAGAGGAAGACTTTAAAATATTATTATTACATGGCTACAGCTGGTTATTGGGTGTTTAATGCAAGACAAGCTGATGAAATAATTAAAAGGCCAGAGGTTTCTTACTTACAAACTTGGCATGGTACACCGTACAAGACCTTAGGTAATGATATGTTTAATGCAAGTATGCCAGGGGTTAGAGATGTTAATGATTATAAAGAAAAATTCTATAGAAACTCTAGAAGATGGGATTATCTTATTGCTCAAAATGATTATTCTGCAGAGATATTTAAAAGAGCCTTTTCCTTTGATAAGGTAATGCTTCCTTATGGATATCCGGCAAATGATATTTTATATAAAGGGAACAATGGAAAATACATTAATGAATTAAAGGATAAATTCAATTTACCTAAGGATAAAAAAGTAGTAATGTATGCACCAACATGGCGTGAGGATAATTTTTATAGAAAAGGTCATTATAAAATGACTATGGAATTAGAGTTGGATAAAATGATGAAAGCTCTAGGTGATGAGTATATCTTAATTCTAAGAATGCATTATTTAATTGCTAATACAATTAATGTTTCTGATTATGCTGGGTTTGTATATGATCTGTCTCAAGGCTGTGATATACAAGAACTTTATTTAGTATCAGATGTAATGATTACAGATTATTCATCAACTATGTTTGATTATGCAAACCTAAGAAGACCAATGGTTTTCTTTGCCTATGATTTAGATAAGTATACAAATGATTTAAGAGGAGCTTACTTTAGTTTACCAGAAGTGGCACCAGGTCCAGTGGTAAAGACTACTGAAGCAGTTATTGAGTCTTTAGAAAATATATCAAAAGTAAAAGAAGAATATAGAGAAAAAGAAGAAGCGTTCTATAATAAATTCTGTCACCTAGATGATGGATATGCAGCTAAGCGTGTTTATGAGACAGTATTTAAGTAAAATATAAAATGGATTTAATG
Organism: Clostridium sp. UBA5119; assembly: GCF_002414285.1. Classification (NCBI taxonomy): domain Bacteria; kingdom Bacillati; phylum Bacillota; class Clostridia; order Eubacteriales; family Clostridiaceae; genus Clostridium; species Clostridium sp. UBA5119. The sequence continues at coordinate 4,572 of NZ_DHYX01000008.1, forward strand.
GAGGAGAAATAAATGAAAGCAGTAATTTTAGCAGCAGGCATGGGAAGTAGATTAGGAGATATAACTAAGGAAATTCCAAAGGCTTTATTGCCAGTTGAGAATACAACTTTATTAGGAAGAATATTAAATGATATTAAAGCAATGGAAAGTGTTGAAGAAATCTTAATAATAACAGGCTATAAATCAGAAAAAATAGGTGAATATGTTAGTGAAAACTTTTCTGAATTAAATATTACCTTAAGATATAATGCAGAATACAATACAAGCAATAATATTTACTCAGTTCATCTTTGTGAAGAAGAATTAAAAGATGGATTTATATTATTTAATTGTGATATTATATATAATCCATTAATATTAAAGGATATTGATAAAACTAATGATAGCTTTATGATTGTAAACACAAATATAGTTTTAGATGAAGAAGAAATGAAAGTAAAAGTAAATGGTAATAGAATAGTAGAAGTTAGTAAGAAAATAGCACCTAAAGAAGGCTTCGGTGAATATATAGGAATTTTAAAATTTGAAAAAAATGAAGCACAAGCTACATTTGAAGAAATAAAGAGACTTGTTAACAATGGAGAGGTTAATATTTATTACGAAGATGCAATAAATAATATACTTGATAATATTAAAGTTAATGCAAAAGAAGTAAATGAATTTAAATGTACTGAAATCGATACTGAAGAAGATTATAAGAGAGTACTAGATAGTGTAGTACAATTTAACATAAAATAAGAATAAAGAGGCGATTACGTTGGAAAATAAGTTTCAATTACCAAATCTACTTAAAGTTGAACGAAATGTTATTAGTGATATAAAAAATATTTTAGAAGAAGAAAATATTAAATATTCTAAGTATATATTTGTTGTTGATGAGAATCTAATTAATGTTTATAAGGATAAGATAGATTTTATAATTAACCAATTAGGAGAAGATAATTATATCTTCTGTGTCACTGATAATAGTATAAAGGAAGTTAGTAAGTTAAATGAAAAAGTATTTAATTTTAAGGCAGATTTAATAATAGGATTTGGTGGAGGTAGAGTATTAGATATATGTAAGTACGTTTCTTTTATGAGTAGAGTTAAATTTATCAGTATGCCAACTGCTTTAGCTCATGATGGAATAGCATCACCTATAGCTGTTCTAAAAGATAAAACCGGAATTACAAATAGTTGTGGTTGTGAACCCGCTACTGCAATTTTAATTGATTTAGATATAATTAAAAGTTCACCTCTTATATTAAAACAATCAGGGGTGGGAGATTTAATATCTAACATAGTGGCATTGAAGGATTGGAAATTAGCAGAGAAATATAATGGTGAACGTATTAATGATTTTGCTGTAATGCTATCAAAAAGTTCAATTGCTTCTATAATAACTAGAGAAGAAATGTCATTGGATGATTATAAGTTTTTGGAGACTTTAAGTTATGCATTAATAATGAGTGGAGTAGCTATGGAAATGGCAGGTACTAGCAGACCTTGTAGTGGCTCAGAACATATGATTAGTCATTCAATTGATTACATATTAGGCGGTAGGGCACCCCATGGAATTCAAGTAGCCTTGGGTACAATAATTTCCTTAATGCTATATAAGGAAGATTATTCAAACATAATAGATATATATAAGAGATTAGAAATTAGTCTTCCTAAATTAACAAGAGAAGAATTTTTAAGGGTTATGGATTATGCACCTGAAACAAGAAAAGGTAGATATACTATCTTTGATACAATTGATGATAAAAAGGTGTATGAAAATATCTATGAAGAATTATCTCGTATGGAAATATTTTGAAGATGAGGGTTGTTATAGACAGCCCTCTTTAAGAGTTTTCATAAAGTTTACAATAATAGTTGTAAAGCAAATGTAATATTGTATAATTATGTTAAAGAGTTAGGAGACGAAATGATATGAATATAGTTAAAACATTAAAGAAGGTAGTATTCTTTTTTGTAACATGTGNNGCATATAAAGGTTGATGAAAAGACAATACTATTTGTGGCTCACTTGGGTAGAGGCTATTTGTGCAATCCAAAGTATATATATGAATATATGCAAGAGAAAGAGGAATTAAATGACTTTAAATATGTTTGGGCATTAAAAAATCCCAATATAGAAATTCAAGGTGCCAAGGTAATTAAGTATAGAGGCCTTAAGTATTTTTATTATCTTGCAAAATCTAAGTTTTGGGTAATAAATTCTAAACTGCCTGAGTACTGCATTAAGAAGAAAAATCAAATATATATTCAATGCTGGCATGGGACTCCTTTAAAGAGATTGGCTCACGATATTTCTGTTGCAGAAGAAACAACATTTTTTAGGTCCAAGCAAACTAGAGATGAGATGTTAAAGTCCTACGATATAGATGTAGCTAGATATAATTATTTACTTTCTCCTAATAGACATTCTACTGAAAAATTTATGAGTTGTTTTAATATTGAAAGAGAAAGAGTAATTGAAACTGGATATCCAAGAAATGATTTTTTAGTTAATATAACTGAAGAGAAAATAGTAGAGATTAAAAATAGACTAAACATACCTAAAGATAAGAAGGTATTATTATATTGTCCAACTTGGAGGGATAATAAGTTTAATGATAAAGGTTATTATTTTGAGCTAAAAGTAAACTTTAATATGTGGCATGAAAACTTAGGAAATGATTGGGTAGTAATTTTCAAACCACACTACTTAATTGCTAATAAGTTTGATTCTAAGGGTTTAGAGGATTTCCTATATATTTTCCCGGAAAATTATGATATTAATGAATTATATGTAGTAAGTGATATTTTAATAACGGATTATTCAAGCACATTTTTTGATTACTCTATTTTAAATAGACCTATACTCTTCTATATGTATGATAAAAAAGAGTATGAAGAGGAGTTAAGAGGTTTTTATTTAGACGTAAACAAGGATTTGCCAGGATCAATATTTGAAAATGAAAATGATCTAATACAGGCAATAAAAGATAAAAACATATTTGAAACTTATAAGTATACTCTGCAGAAATTTATCAATCAATACCATGAGTTTGAAGATGGACATGCTTCTCAGAAGGTGGTTGAGAAATTAATCATAAAGGAAAGATTAAAATGAAAAATATAATAGTGTACTGTATATTGGCTGTGGTGAATTTAGTAACATATCCTCTTAAAGTGAAAAGTAATAAAATTACCTTCATATGTTATTGTAGTGATAAATTGAAGAGAGATTTTAAACTTATTTCAAAGAAATTAGAGAAAGAGAACTCCTATGAATTAGTGTATATACTCACTAATTATGAAAATTCACTAAAGGGAAATATAGCATATTTATTTAATTGTATGAAGCAAGTGTATCATGTAAATACATCAAAGGTAGTGCTTTTAGATTATAATAATTTTGTTGTATCTAATTTCAAAAAAAAGGAAGTAAAAGTAATACAAGTTTGGCATGCTTGCGGCGCTATTAAAAAATTTGGGAATGATATAGAGAGAGAATATCCAATAAAAAATTATGACTATGTTTTAGCTACTTCAGAAGAGTGGAAAAAACATTACTCAACTGCCTTTGGGGTTAGTGAAGATAGTGTTCTCCCTATAGGAATTCCTCTAACGGACAATCTTTTTTCTAAAGAAAAGATGAGAAAGTACAAAAGACATATGCTCAAGAAATTTCCAAGCATAAAAGGGAAAAAAGTTATAGTTTATGCCCCCACATTTAGAGGAGACCCAATATATGATATAAAATATCAAGAAATAAATTTGCAATACTTAAAGGAACAATTGGGAGATGAGTATGTAATAATATACAAGCTTCATCCTTCCTTGGGAGACAGAGTTATTGCCAATGATGAAAGTATTATTGATGGAAATGGTGAAAGTATAAAAAGATTATTTTCCATTGCAGATTACTTGATTTCAGATTATTCATCAGTGATTTTTGATTTCTCAATAATGAAAAAGCCAATGATATTCTTTGTACCAGATTTGGAACAATACAAAAAAGAACGTGGAATATATATGGACTACGAAGAAACTATGCCAGGCCCTATCTGTAAAACTGAAGAAGAAATAGTACAGGCTATTTTAAGTGAAGTTTCTTATTCTAATAAAATAGAAGAGTTTAAAGATAAATACTTTAAATATCAAGATGGTAAATCCACTGAAAGAGTAGTGGAGCTAATAGTAAATTTATGTAAGGGGGTCTGACCCCAATGAAAAATTTTCCAGGGGGTCAGACCCCGAGGAATATTATTCCAATTTAAAGAAGGATATTTTTAAATATTCTTCTTTTTTCTATTTAAGATATTTGTTTTAAATGTTTAAATTAAATATCCAAGGATATAATTTAAAGGAATAAAATCCCATGGAAGGAGATTGGATATGGCTAGGAAACTTCGTATTTGGTATACTGGAGCAATATATCATGTTATGTGTAGAGGAAATCGTAAAAAAGATATATTTTTAGACAGTGAGGATTATCAAGTATATTTAAAAATTATAAAAAAGGTTAAAGAAGAATTAGATTTTGATGTTTATAGTTATTGCTTGATGACGAACCACGTACATTTAGCAATTGGGACTAAAGATGATGGCATAGGAAATATCATGAAAAAGATAAACATGCTATATTCTATTTATTTTAATAGAAAGTATGATTTGATAGGACATCTATTTCAAGGAAGATACAGATCTGAATTAATACAAGAAGATAAGTATATATTAGAGGTAAGTAGATATATACACTTAAATCCCTTAAGAGCAAATATGGTAACAAATGCCCAAGATTATAAATGGAGTAGTTATAGTACGTATTTGGGATTATCAAAGGAAAAAATAATAAATACAGAAAGAATACTTTCTTACTTTGGAGAAATAAATGCAAGAAAATCATATAAATTATTTATAGATAATGGCATTAAATAGGATGTAAGAAAATGTAATGGGGTCTGACCCCCTAACAGTTTTTGGAAGGGGGTCAGACCCCATTACAAAAAAAGGTGTGACCCCGATTTTAAATTACATTTGGCTACCTGTAGGCTCAGATATACTCTTAAGAGCATCTTGGGCATTGTCAGAAAGAATAGGTTCAAGGGAAATATCTCCTAGTGAAACAATACCTACAAGACTATTATTTTCTACGATTGGAAGTCTACGTATCTGTTCTCTACTCATTATTTCAGCAGCATCATGAACATCCATTTCTGGGTTCCCTACAGTAGGTTTTGAAGTCATGATATTTCTCACTTTTGTTTGGGCTGAATCCTGACCTGAGGCTACAGATCTTAAAGCAATATCACGATCAGTAACTATACCATTTATCATTTTGTCACTACATACCGGTATGGAACCAACATTATATTGTTTCATAAGTTGAGCAGCTTTTTCAATAGAATCCTCTGGGGTTAAACAAGCAACATCTTTTGACATGATTTCTTTTACTTTCATAAATTTCACCTCCATATATAGAGTAACCAATTAAATTATTATTTATTAGCTTGCTATGCTGAAATTTTTTGAAATTGATACTAGATATAGATCTATATATGAGTCTATAAAAATCAAGAAAGCCTAAAAGATTTTTAAATTAGCCTAAAAAATTCAAAATATCCTAAAAACAACCTAGAAATTCTAGCAAAATAGTTACATTTTTTTAATAATTATGGTAATATGATAAATAGGTGTTGACTAAATTATTAAAGTCAGGCAATTTGTTAGAGAAATGAGGGGATAATTATGGGAAAAAAACTTATTTCACTTATTTTAGGTTTATCATTAATATGTACTGTTTCGGCACCTGCCTTTGCTGCAGAATTAAAGGTAGATAAAGAAGGAAAAAAAGTACAAGCTATAGAGAAACTTGAGAAGTTAAGTGATGAAACAGTAGAACTAAAGGAAAATGATGGACAAGTCTTTTTATCAGGAGAGCTTTCTGATAAAAAAGTTCCAGGCGAAAGTTCAGCGACTAAATTTTTACAGGAGAACAAAGATATCTTTGGAATTGATAATGTAAAAGAGGAACTAAAGGTGGTTGAAGTAAATAAAGATGACATAGGAGATACTTTTGTAAAGTTTGCACAAGTTGTTGAGGGAACAGAAGTGCATAACAGCTTAATAAATGTGCACTATGATAAAAACGGAGTTATAGTTAGTGTTAATGGTAACCTAGAAGAAAATAAAGAAATCACTACTCTTGGCAGTAAGGTTATTTCTCCTGAGGAAGCTATTAAAATAGCAAAAAGTCAATTTGAATTTAAAAAATTAAAAAAGACACCAAAGGCTGAAAGGTTAGTAATAACTGAAGATGGTGTGAACTATGAAGTTTACAAGATAAATATTTTCTTTATGGAGCCTACCATAGGAAGTTACGATGTTTATGTTGAAGTAAATTCTGGTAAGGTAATAAAAACAGAAAATAAGATAAGATATAATACTCCAGTAACTGGAACAGGTATTGATGTTCTAGGAAAAACTAGAGAGCTAAAGTTAAGTGAAGCTAAAGGCGAATATCGAATGTTAGATTTAAAAAATGAAGCTACAGAAGCTATAGCTACCTATGATGCAAAAAACAGCATTGGTGATGAAATTAAAATATTTTTAGTATCAAATACTACTAAGGAGTTTACAACTGAAGAACATAAAGCTCCAGTAAGTGCTCACTATAATGCAGATAAGGTAATAGATTTTTATAAAAATTTATTTAATCGAAATAGTATAGATAATAAGGGCATGGCAATAGAATCAATTACTCATCTTGGCTCAAATTACAATAATGCCTTTTGGGCTGGAGATACGATGTTTTACGGTGATGGAGATGGAGAAGAATTTACATACCTAAGCGGAGATTTAGATGTAGTTGGTCATGAAATGACTCATGGCGTAGTAGAATATACAGCTGGACTTGTCTATGAGTATCAACCAGGTGCATTAGATGAATCTATGGCTGATGTGTTTGGGGTTCTTATTTCAAGTTATAATAAGTATAATGTTGCTAATGGAGGAACTTGGAAATTTGACTCAGCTGATTGGGTTGTAGGAGATGACATCTATACTCCTAACATTCAAGGGGATGCTTTAAGAAGTTTGGCAGATCCTACCATATATGGTCAACCAGCTCATATGGATAATTACGTTGCTGGTCTTCCGAATACAGAAGATGGTGATTATGGTGGAGTTCATGATAATTCAGGGATTCCAAATAAAGCAGCATATAATATAGCTAAAAATATAGGAATGGATAAGACTGCAAGGATATATTATAGAGCTTTGACTCAATACATGCATCCAGATACTAATTTTCAACAAGCAGCATACTGTCTTGTACAAGCAGCTGCCGACTTATATGGAAAAGGATCTAATGAGATTACTGCAATAAAGAATAGCTTTGCTTCAACTGGAATTGCATATAAAGGACAAAAGCCAGTTATTTCAGGAGCCACAGCTAAGAATGTGACAGTAGGAAATATCTTCAATACAAAGACTGGAGTTACAGCTGCTGATCTTGAAGATGGAAACTTAACTACTAAAATAGCCGTTAGTGGAAGTGTAAATACTAATAAAGTAGGTAAATACACTTTAACTTATACAGTAACAGATAGCGATGGAAACAAGGTAAGTATACCTAGAGTTATTAATGTTGTTCCAAGAAATGTACAAGTTAATGCATTAATAGGTACTGATAGATACGATACAGCAGTTAGACTAAGTAAGGGTCAATTTACAACTGCAAACACTGTAATGATAGCAAATGGAGGAGCTTTAGCAGATGGATTAGCTGCTACACCACTAGCAACCTTTAAAAAAGCACCTTTACTTTTAACAGGAGCAAGTAGTCTTCCAGAAGGAACTAAAGGTGAAATAAAGAGACTAGGCGCTAAAAATGCTATTATAGTAGGTGGAGCTACTGTAGTTAATGATAATGTAATAAAGGAATTAAAAGCACTAGGTGTAACTAATGTAGAAAGAATTGGTGGAACAGATAGATATGACACCTCTTTAGAAATTGCTAAGTATATTGATAAAAACTGCTATGATGTAAACAAGGTAGTTATAAGTAATGGAATTGGTCAAGCAGATGCTCTATCCATAGCTTCAGTAGCAGGTAGAGATAAGATGGCAATAGTTTTAGTGGAAAAGGATAAAGTCCAAACTAAAGTATATAGTTGGTTACAAGGAGAGACTTTAGAAAATGCTTATATCATAGGTGGTACTACTGTTGTAGCTGACAGTGTTTTAAACAAAGTTAATGGAATCACTTCAGCAAATATAACAAAAAATAGATTAGGTGGCAAAGATAGATATGCAACTAATGCCATGGTTATAGATAAATTCTATGGANNAGGACTACAACTAATAGACGCTCTAGCAGCAGGTCCAGTTGCAGCCCTTAATGGATCACCAGTAGTTTTATCAGGAGTTGACTTAACAATAGAACAAAAAACTGTGCTAGATAAGAGATTTGGAAATATAATCATAAGAACTGGTGGAGGAATTGCAGATAAAGCAGTAACTTCTTTAAAAAGCTGCATTCAACAATAAATACCATTTAATACCACGGGGTCAGACCCCCACCCATAAAATGGGAGGGGGTCTGACCCCATTCCATTTTATGGGTTCAAATATTAGTTTAGAAATATACAAATATAGGATACAAACTATATTATGCATAGTACTATCTGTTGCGTTAATTGCTACCTTAGCTTTAGGTATAAATAAATCTAAGAAGGAAAAAGAAAAGATTTTAGAAAGTAAAAAGCCATATGAAAGCTCAATAAATCTAACATCTAAACCTGAAGAAGAGAAAAAAGAAGGTAATGTTAAGGGTGAAAGCCAGGGAAGTGAAGAAAAATTCATTTTGGAAGGAAAAACTCTACTTTCTCTTGGAGATGGAGTTTCGAAAGGCAGTACATATCAAGAAAAGGTAAAAACACTTTTGAATTTAAAAAGTGTAACAAATAACTCTAATAATGGCTTAGTTATGAGTAATATGATTAACTTAATTAATGAAGAAACCCTTAAGGATACAGATATTATAATTATTATGGTAGGTACTAATGACTATACTAAAGGAAGAGCCCTAGGAACTAAAGATGATGGGGGAGAAGTTGAATCATTTTACGGAGATGTGCAAGCGGTTATAAATACAGCACAAAAGGCTAAGCCAGAGGCCAAACTTGTATTTTTAACTCCATTAAAGCATGGATATAAGGGTTTAAAGGAGATATTTAAGTAGGATATACTAAAGTGGATACACAGAGTATATGCTAACGTAGATACGCATATTATTTATTGTAGTTTTATAATATATATGAAAATTCTTAGAAATGACAAAAGCTAATCAATGTAGAAACCATTAAATTTTGGTTTCAAATGATTAACCTGTCATGAATAAGAATTTTCATTATTACTATACACATAAAGAATTAAGTGAGGACCTTAGCTTGTTAAGAGCTACGGTTCTTCTTTTTGCTGCTGTTGAATAGTTAAGGTTTCTGGATTTTGAATAATCTTTTAGGTTGCCTTCACAATTTATGTATATGAAGGTTATTAAATCTCTTAAGTTTTCTTGGAGGTTGTCCACTTCTTTTTTTATAAGTTTACACATTTCTTTTTCTATAAAACTATCTTCAACTGATGCATCATCTATTAAAGTATCCTCTATTCTAAGGTTAGCTTCAATTGGAGCCTCGATGGTTTGCACTTCATTATCTTTTGCTCTTTGCCTTATTAGGTAGTTAAAATTATTTTTTATTGCATAGGATACATAAGCTGTAAAATTGCCTTTTTCCGGCGTGTATTTTTCAAGGCAACGCATTAAGGTTATGTTTCCCATTTGAATTAAGTCTTCCATTTCATAACCTCGTACATGAACCATTGAAGCTTGTTTGATTATTAGGTATTTGTATTCATTTATCAATTCTTCCATTGCACTTTGGTCTTTATTTTTTGCTTTTAATATAAGATTCTTTAAATTGGAATAATCCATATATATAACCTCCTAAAATACTTTAATAATATATATGCATTTTTTTGAAGAAGTGGAAATATAACTAATAAAAAAATTTTAACACAAACATTAGTTTGTGTAAATATATAATTTGAAATATTTGGATAAATATATCTAAATAAAAATGTATGGATTAAAATTTTAATTCTATATTTATAGGTTATATTATAATATATAGTGAAAGAGGAACAATATATATAGGAGAAATATATATTGGAGAAGTATACAAGATATTAATATACTGTATTAGTTGATAATTAAAACAGAATAATATATATTATCACGAGATAAGAGATTTAAATGATTTGAATATATTCTTTCTGTATTATAAAAATTTTTTTAAATAATGCAGAATATCTTGCAATAGATAATAATTGTTTGTTAATATGTAAGTATGGAAGATAATATGAATGTGGAGGTAATGAAATGGAACCTTTAAAATTAACTAATTCAGTTCATTGGGTTGGGGTTAATAATCCTGAACTTAGAGTATTTGACATAATAATGGAAACAAAAATGGGAACTACATATAATTCCTATTTAATTGAAGATGAAAAAATCACTATTATTGACACAGTTAAGGATGGTTACTTTGAACAGTATTTAAAGAATATTAAATCTATTATTGGAGATAAAAAAATAGATTATATTGTAGTTCAGCATACAGAACTTGATCATAGTGGTTCATTAAAGGAGCTATTAAAGGAATATCCAGAAGCTCAGGTTGTTGGTTCAAAGGCTGCTGTAAGATATCTTAAAGGAATTATAAACATGGAATTTAATTCTATAGACGCTTCAGGGGAGCTATCTATAGGAAAGAAGACTTTAAGATTCATAAATGCACCAAATCTTCATTGGCCTGATAGTATATTTACTTACTTAGTAGATGAAAAGATATTATTTACATGTGATTTTATGGGATGTCATTATTCACCAAGTGGATGTATTACTGATAGTTGTTGTGGAAACTATGAAACTGAAATGAAATATTATTTTGATGTTATCATGGGACCTTTCAAAAAATTTGTTAATATGGCCCTTGATAAGATTGAAAATACGGAAGCTGAAATTATTGCGCCTAGCCATGGTCCAGTTCATATTGATGATAGAGAATATTATAAAAATTTATATAAAACTTGGGCTAAGGAAGCTACTATTGAAGAAAAAAACATTCAAATATTCTATGTTTCTGCTTATGGAAATACAGAAAAGGTTGCAAATCATTTAAAGGATGCCATTGAAAAAAGAGGAATTAAGGCTGGAGTTCATGAAATTACAACTACACCTTTAGAGGAACTTGTATCTCTTGTAGAAAAGTCAAGTGGTATCTTAGTCGGTTCGNNGCCAGCTTGGAATTTACTTGCTCATGTTAGTGCCATTATAAATCGTGGTAAAATTGCAGGAGCTTTTGGATCTTATGGTTGGAGTGGAGAAAGTGTACCTATGCTTTCAGAGAGATTAAAGAGCCTTAAATTTAATGTAATTGATCCAGGTTTTAAATTTAACTTTGTACCAAGTGAAGAAGAACTTAAGTTAGCAGATGAATTTGCTGATAACTTCCTTGGAATGTTAAAATAAATTTAGTATATAATAATAGATTATGGTATATTATTAAGGTATGAGATATAATATAAAAAATGTTATATTCCATACCTTTTTTCATAGCCAATACTTATTACAAACTTAATAATATGTTTACATGAAAGATTTTATTAGGGAATAGGCTATAGAGAGAAAATATGGTAAAATGTAAGAAAGCTGATAAAATTCATTGCATTTTTATAGGAGTGATTATATTGAAGTGGTTAAATAAGTTAGAGAGAAAATATGGCAGGTATGCCATTAGTGGATTGATGAAATACATTGTAGCAGCTAATTTGGCTGTATTTTTATTAGAGGTTATAAATCCAGGGTTAGAGGCAAACCTAATGTTAATACCGCAGGCAGTAATGGCAGGTCAAGTGTGGAGGTTAGTTACCTTTATTTTAATTCCACCAGCAACCAGTGCTTTTTGGATACTGTTTACCCTTTACTTCTACTATATTATAGGTATGGGGTTAGAACAGGCTTGGGGAAGCTTTAAATTTAATATATATTATTTAGTAGGGATGATTGCTACCATAATTGTATCTTTAATTGGAGGTAGTCCTGCTACAGGGGTATTTATAAATTTAACTTTATTTTTAGCCTTTGCATCTATATATCCTAACCATGAAGTTTTACTATTTTTCATTTTACCAGTTAAAGTTAAGTATTTAGGAATTTTAAATGCAGTGCTTTTGGCACAACAGTTTATAATGGGTGGAATTGGAATAAAACTCATGATCCTTGCATCTTTAGCTAACTACTTTATTTTCTTTGGAAAAGACTTTATAGAGTTATTTAAAACTAAGAAGAAGGTTAAGAAGAATAAGGAAAAATTTAAAGTCATAGAAATGAAGGATTATGTACGTCATAGATGCACTGTATGTGGAATAACTGAAAGAGATGACCCTAATATGGAGTTTAGATATTGTTCAAAATGTAGTGGACATAAGGAATATTGTATGAATCACTTGAAAAATCATGAACATATTAATGAATAGTAGTGTACACCACTACTATTTGTTATAAAAAAATTAAGGGATCCATCAGAATTAAAGGCTAACTATTAGGGTTAGTTAAATTTTGATGTATTCCTTTTTTATTCCATGACTATCAGCTCTACTATTGCCATCTTATTCAAAGGTAGAGGAAAGAGCTGCTACATCCTAGGATAAGAATTTCTATATATGAAGGAGGAGAATTTATGAGATATGAAGGTGCAATTTATAGACCACCTAGTGAAGGAAGAAGTTTAATAGTTCAAGCTACTATTGGTTGTTCTCACAACAAATGTAGTTTTTGTAATATGTATAAGGAAAAGCAGTTTAGAATGAGAGCTTTAGAAGAGGTAATTGAGGATTTAGTTTGGGCTAGGGAGAGGTATGGACACATAGAAAAAATATTTATAGCTGATGGTGATGCTCTTATCATGCCTACAGAAAGACTTATAATAATTTTAGATAAAATTAAAGAGTTATTTTCAGAATGTAAAAGCATTACTGTATATGCTAGTCCTAAGTCTATTTTACTTAAAACTCCAGAGGAATTAAAGCTTTTAAAAAGTAAGGGTTTGGCAATGGTATATCTAGGTATAGAAAGTGGAGATGACGAAGTTTTACTTAAAGTAAATAAGGGAGCAACCTCAAAGGAACTTATTGAGGCTGGAAGAAAAATTAAGGATAGTGGAATAAAGTTATCTTGTACTCTAATAAGTGGCTTAGGTGGAGTAGAGAACTGGAAAAATCATGCTTTAAACTCAGCAAAGGTTATTAATGTCATAGATCCAGATTATCTAGGACTTTTAACCCTTATGACTCCTGAAGATGCACCTATATATGAAGAAATAAAAAGAGGAGCTCTTATGCTTTTAAATCCTAGGGAAGTAATGGAGGAGGTATATCACCTTGTTAAAGAACTAGATCTTACAAATTGCATATTTAGAAGCAATCATGCATCAAACTATGCACCACTAGCTGCAGTATTAGGTAAAGAAAAGGAAAGATTACTTTCAGATATAGAAGGTTTTTTAGCAGGACAAAATAACTTTAAACCAGAATATTTTAGAGGGCTTTAATAATATTGAAATAAAGCCCTCCCTTTGATATAATTAATATGTTAAATAACTTTAAAACCTAATGAAGAAGGTCAACATGAAATGTAAACCATTACCTAATTTCAACGGAGCCTAAATATTAATGTANNACTATTTAAATTAAAGAGCTATTTAATTTAAAAACAGTCTATTAAGGAAGGATGTTAATAATGAAAAATACATACATAAATATTCTTAAAAGAGAAGTTATACCAGCATTAGGATGTACAGAGCCCATAGCTCTAGCCCTTGCAACAGCAAAATGTAGTCAAGCTTTAGGAGGAGTTCCAGATAGAGTTACGGTTCTTGTAAGCTGTAATATTCTAAAAAATGGTATGGGAGTAGGAATACCTGGTACAGGAATGGTTGGTTTAAATATTGCAGCAGCTCTTGGAGCTATTGGTGGTAATGCGGAGGTGGGATTAGAGGTTTTAAAGGATGTTACTAAGTTAGATATTGAAAAATCAAAGGAATATTTAGCAGAGGGCAAGGTTACAATAGACCTTACTAAAGCACCGGAAAAACTTTATGTAGAGGTTATTGGACATAAGGGTCATGATAGCTGTTCTGTAATAATTAAAAATAAACATAACAATATAGTTTTAATTACTAGAAATGAAGAGATATTGTTTGAAATCGAAGAGGTTAAGACTGTAGCTACAGAGGATAATAGAGACGATGAACAGTTATCTGTTAAAGATATATATGAATTCATAAAAACTGTACCCTATGAAGATGTAGAGTTCTTAATGGAAGGTATAGAGATGAATCGTAGAGTTTCAGAGGCTGGAAGAAAAGAAGAATATGGACTTAAAGCAGGGAAAATTTTATTAGATGGAAAGAACAGTAAGATGTTTGCAGATTCACTTCAAACNNGCCAGTAATGAGTACAGCAGGTAGTGGAAACCAAGGATTGACAGCTACTTTACCTGTAATTGCAGCTGCGGAAAAACTGGAAGTTAGTGATGATACTTTAGTTAGAGCCGTAGCCCTTAGTGATCTTATAACTATTCATGTAAAAAGCTTTATAGGAAGACTTTCAGCTCTATGTGGATGTGGAGTTGCAGCTTCAATTGGAGCTAGTTGTGCCATTGTTTATATGTTAGGAGGCGAACTATGTGCTATAAATAAAGCTATAAAAAATATGGTGGCAGACGTATCTGGTATGGTTTGTGATGGAGCAAAGCCAGGATGTGCTCTAAAAATTTCTACAGCAGTAGGTACATCAGTGCTATGCGCAGCCCTTGCATTAGAAGGGGTAGAAGTTTCATCTCATGATGGAATTGTTCATGAGGATGTAGAGAGAACTATAAAGAATATGGCAGATTTAGGGGTAGTTGGAATGGCTGATGCAGACAGAGTTATCCTTAATTTGATGATGTGTAAGTAAAAGGGATAAATTTTTAACTCGTAATAGTTGACAGTATCGTTTAAATTACCTATAATTTTATAGGAAATTAAGTTTTGTAAAACTAAATAGAAGTGTAATTTTTTAAATTATACAAGTGCTGAAGCAAACCACTTTGATAACCTTCAAAGTGGTATTTTTTTTGCCGGAAAGGAGAACATCTATGACTAAGAAAACTTTAGAAGAGCTATTTTATGATAAAAATTTTTATAAGATGGTATTATTTCTAGCTTTACCAATTATATTGCAGAATCTAATAGCTTCCTCAGTAAATATGCTAGATACTTTGATGATAGGAAGAGTTGGAGAAGTTGAGTTAGCAGCAGTAGGTATTGCTAATCAATTTTATTTTATATTTAGCTTATTTATAATGGGAATAAGTTCAGGATGTGCAGTTTTTATAGCTCAACTTTGGGGCAAGAGAGATGAAAATAATATACAGAAGGTTTTAGGTATAGGAATTATAAGTAGTGTTCTTATAACCAGTGTTTTTAATTTAGACCA
>NZ_DHYX01000006.1:0-18030 GCF_002414285.1 Clostridium sp. UBA5119
GATATGTTAAGAAATGAATTAGATTTAGACATTATATAGTAATTAATTTTAGCTTATAGCAAGAGATACAGGTGAAAGGAAATGAAAATATAAAAAGGGAGTGATATAAACACGAGGATACTGAAAAAGTACCCTCGTGCTTATCACTCCTTTTTAGTTACCTACTGGGTGTTCAGTGGTGCTAGTATCTACAGTTATAGCAGAAGTTTTAGAAACTAATTTTCCATTTTTGCTTTTAAATATTCCAGTT
This sequence comes from Clostridium sp. UBA5119, assembly GCF_002414285.1. Taxonomy (NCBI): domain Bacteria; kingdom Bacillati; phylum Bacillota; class Clostridia; order Eubacteriales; family Clostridiaceae; genus Clostridium; species Clostridium sp. UBA5119. The sequence continues at coordinate 251 of NZ_DHYX01000006.1, forward strand.
GATATAATATAGTCCATTATATTGTTAATTTCTGTAAGCGATATACTATCTTTAACAGAGTTAACTGTAAGATTAAATTTATTTTCCGTTTCATCCTTAAAGGTCATAACTAATTTTTTTTCCATTATTAATCCTCCTTATTTTTTAGAATTATAATTATGAGAGAGTAGAAATTTTTTATATTTAGCCTTCATTCAAAGTATAATCATCTAGTTTTTTAATTTCTGTAGGTTCACTTATTAGTACAGAGCCAATTATTATGCCTAAATTGTAGATCTCTTCATCAGTAGCAGATCCACTTACCTTTGAAAATTTTTGGCTTTGAATCTTCGGACTACCATCCTGGTTTTGCCCCTTCGTATATTTAATAACTAAGGTTGTATTATTTTTAGTATTTGTTGTTGCCATAGTATCAACTCCTTTCAATGAACATATATGTCATTGAAGATAAAAGTGGAAAATAATTATAAAACTTTGAAATTCNNAAAATTAAGAAGATGAATATTTAATAAGTCATTATTTAAAAATATATAGATAAGTGTATAGAGTGTTATAGTAAGTGAGAGGAATTTAGGAGGAAATAATGAAGAGAATTAGAGATTATAAAGTTACTGTAGGAAAGTTACCAAAGGGAGAAAGAAATAAGATTACTGATGTAAAAGGAGTAAGGGTAGGTCATGTTACATTAAGAGATGGAGATGTAAACACAGGAGTAACAGCTATATTACCTCATGATGGAAATATGTTCAAGGATAAAGTATATGGAGCTGTTCACGTAATAAATGGTTTTGGAAAGACTGTAGGAACCATACAACTAGAGGAGCTTGGAACAATTGAAACACCGATTATGCTTACAAATACTTTAAATGTAGGGATAGTAAGTCAAGGATTAGTTAGATATATGCTTTCAATAAACACTGATATAGGTGTTGAAACAGGAACTATTAACCCTATAGTTGGAGAATGTAATGATGGATATCTAAATGATATTAGAGGACTTCATGTTAAAGAAGAGCACGTATTTGAAAGTATAAAAAATGCATCTACAGATTTTTTAGAAGGAGCAGTAGGAGCAGGAACTGGAATGAGTTGCTTTGGGTATAAGGGTGGCATAGGATCTTCTTCTAGAAAAATAAATATAAAAAATGAAGAATATACACTAGGTGCATTGGTACTATCTAATTTTGGAATAAAGGAAGATTTTATACTTAATAACAATGATATAAAATCTATGTTATATGGGAATAACTTAGGTGTAAATATAACTAATATAAACTGTAATATAGATAATTTGGAAAAGGGATCTATTATGATAATTTTAGCTACAGATGCTCCACTATCCCCAAGACAATTGAAAAGAGTAGCAAAGAGAAGTATTGTGGGCATAACAAGATTAGGTTCTTATCTTGGAAATGGAAGTGGTGATATAGCAATTGCTTTTAGTACAGCTAATAAAATTAAACATTATGAGGAATGTGTAACTAGTAAAGTTAATGTAGTTAATGAAAATTATATCGACTTCTTTTTTAGAGCAGCTGCAGAAGCTGTAGAGGAGTCAGTTCTAAATTCTCTAATTACAGCTGACACAGTTATTGGTCGAAACGGAAATAGAAGAGATGGATTATCTAAATCCTTAGATTTATAAAACGGATTGTATATAAGAATTAGAGTATAAGTCACTTAAAATTATTGACATGAAATATATTAAATGATAAATTGTTTATAATAGGATTTATTTACACAGGAGATGGTTGTAGTGAAATACTTGTCAAATAGAAAATATGAACATCATCATAGATGCAAGGTCTTATAATTATGGTTTTAAAATTAAGCCATAGATAGGGCCTATTTGTGCGAAGGCAAATGTATCTATGGAGTTATTGAGTTTTATATCTCTAAGGATACTAGTTGTCTTTAGAGATTTTTTTATAGTATGAAAGCTTCAGATTTTCAGATGAATATTATATAAGTTTTATAAATTAAGGAGAGATTGATATGAGTACAAAAATAACAAAACCTAGTATATTGCCAGGATTTATGGAGCTTACTCCAAGAGAGCAAGTAGCCTTTAATAATGTTTATGATGTCATTAGAAGAAATTATGAATCTTTTGGATTTCTACCTATTGACACTCCTATAATTGAAAAAAGTGAAGTATTACTTGCTAAAACTGGTGGAGACACAGAAAAGCAAATATATACTTTAACTAAGGGTAGTACAGAGATGGCATTAAGGTTTGACTTAACAGTACCACTTGCACGTTATGTAGCTCAACACATGGAAGAAATAGCCTTTCCATTTAAAAGATATCAAATTGGAAAAGTTTATAGAGGTGAGAGGAATCAGAGGGGTAGATTTAGAGAATTTTATCAATGTGATGTAGATGTAATTGGTAATGGAACATTAAGTATAGTAAATGATGCTCAGATTCCTAGTACTATATATAAAATATTTAAAGAGTTAGGCTTTGATAACTTTAAAATAAGAATTAATAATAGAAAAATCCTAGATGGATTTTTAAGAAGTTTAGATATAGATAATTATATAGAGGTATTAAGAGTTGTAGATAAAATTGAAAAGATTGGAGAAGCCAAGGTCAGAGAAGAATTAGAGGAATATATAAAAACCAGTGAAGGAATAGATGAGGTTATAGAATTTATAACTATAGAAGGTAGCAATGAGGAGAAGATTCAGTTCTTAAAAAATAGTTCAGTGACCAACGAAAGATTTTTAGAAGGTGTTGAAGAATTAGAAACTGTAAATAAGTATATAAAAGCTTTTGGAATTCCGGATAAAAATTATGTGATTGACTTTAAGATAACTAGAGGATTAGATTATTATACTGGAACAGTATATGAAACATTCTTAGATGATTATCCAGAATTTGGTTCAGTGTGTTCAGGTGGGAGATATGATGATTTAGCCCAGTTCTATACTGATAAGAAACTTCCAGGAGTTGGTATATCTATTGGGTTAACAAGATTATTCTGGAGTTTTATGGAAAGCAATATTATAGATTTAGATAGTAATTCACTTATAGATGTTTTAGTGATACCAATGGATGAAGATTTTGATTATGGTATTGAAGTTTGTAATCAATTAAGACAATCTGAGATTAAGGTTGATATTTACCTTGAAGGTGGAAAGTTTGCTAAAAAAATGAAATATGCAAACAAATTAGCTATACCATATGTTATTATCATTGGAGAAGATGAGAAAACATCTAATAAAATACTTTTAAAAAATATGGAAAATGGTGACCAACAACTAGTATCTACAGAAGAATGTATTTCAATTTTAAATAGTAGATAATTATAATGGTAGTATTAAAATCTAATAAATGATATAACATTTTTAGTGTAAAAATGATTAGAGTCAATTAGCTCTAATCATTTTTCATTTAAGTATTATTTAAATGCTTTTATATATGAAGACATTATGTATTCTCCAACTTTAAGATTATGTCCCCACTTTTCCTCATATTCCTTAGGAACAGCTTTAGTAGTTATATTAATTTCTTTAAAACCTGAGTTTTTTAAGTATACTTCTAATTCTTCAACTGAAGAAGCACCAGTAACTCACCCGCAATATAAAGATTCGTCCGCCTTCATGTCCTCTGTAAGTTCCCTCATTAAAACTATATCAGAAATTGCAATACGTCCACTAGGTTTTAGAACTCTATATATCTCATCATAAACCCTTTGTTTATTTGTAGATAGATTTATAACACAGTTAGAAATAACTACATCTACAATGTTGTCTGCAACAGGTAAGTTTTCAATTTCGCCAAGTCTAAAATCTATATTTTTATAGCCGTTTTGAAAGGCTGCCATTCGAGCTTTTCTTAACATTTCATGAATCATATCAACTCCAATTACAAAACCCTTAGGACCAACTTTTTTTGAAGCTAGAAAACAATCAAATCCACCGCCGCTTCCCAAATCCAAAAGAGTTTCATTAGGACTCAATTTAGATATAGAAAGAGGATTACCACAGCCAAGTCCCATATTTACTCCTGAAGGTACAGAGTTTATTTCTTCTTCAGAGTACCCTATTTTATTTGAAATTTCCACTGCAGACTTTTTAAGAGATATTTTATTAGTGTTACAGCAACTATTATTATCTGTCTTTCCGAGAGCTATGTTTTTATAGCTTTCACGAACAGCATTTTTTATTAGTAAGTTTTTATTTAAATTCATATAAAACTCTCCTTAATTATTTATTAAATAGTAGGGTAAGCAATAATTAGTATATTATACTATATAAAAAGGATTATTTATACTTAATAATAGATAAAATGGATGAATACAAAATAAATCAATGTTATTTTAAATCATAATTTGATTATAAAATCAATGAATATATAGTTAATAAAATATAAATTTTAAATAAAATTAAGAATGATTAGGTATGCAAAATTAAAATTTTTATTATACTTTATTTTTGAAATAATGTAGATATTTGGATTATAATGTATTTACATGTTGAAAAAGTACCAAATATATGGATAAAAAAACAATAAAAAGTATTTTTATGTAATATATTAGTATTTATGTAAGAAAAATCAGATAATTTTTTTATTGAAATAAATTCTTATACTGTTAATATATTCTTAAAAGTATATAAAATAATTAACATAAGTTAATAAGTTTATATACATATCATATAAGGTTAAGAAAATTATATATCAAGGGGGTAATTTAATGAACTTTAAAAAGGGCATTTCTGTTGGACTAGCTCTATCTTTAGTGTTAGGTTCAACAATGACAGCTTTTGCTTCTCCTAATGAACTAGTTAAGTCTTTGGGNNATAGAAAGCAAAGAAAAACTAATGGTGTTACAGGCTCAGATAAAACAAGAGCCAGCACTTCAAACAATTAAAGACTCTGATGAAGTTAGAGTTGTAGTAGAGTTAGACAGCGAGGCAGTACTTGAAAAGGCTACTAAGAAGGGGATAAAACTTGATGAAATGAGTAAATTTGAAGTTGGTAAACTTCAAAACCAAGTTTTAAAAGAACAACGTTCTTTACAAAGTAAGATAAGTTCTAAAGGAATTAAATTTGAAATTATAAATAGTTTTACTAATGTAGCTAATGGATTTAGTATGAAAACTACATTAGGACAAGCTAAAAATATTGAAAGTATGGCTGGAGTTAAGTCAGTTACTATTGCTAATGAATATGAAAGACCAGAGCCTATGATGAATAATAGTGGTGAAATCATAAAAACGGAGCAAACCTGGACTAGTGGATACAATGGAGAAGGTACAGTAATAGCAGTTATTGATACTGGAGTGGATTCAACACATAAAGATATGGTTCTTACAGATCAAAATAAAGCTGAACTTCAAGCAGATGAAGTACAAGCTATATCTAAGGAAAAGAAATTACCAGGTACCTATAGAACCTCAAAGGTTCCTTATGGATACAACTACATGGATAATAATCAAGAAATCTTAGATTTAGGTCCAGATGCTTCAATGCATGGAATGCACGTTGCAGGAACAGTAGGAGCTAATGGAGATATTAGCAAGGATGGAATTAAGGGAGTTGCTCCAGAAGCACAAATTCTTGCCATGAAGGTATTTGGTAATGACCCAGCTATGGCTTCTACCTTTGGTGATGTTATAGTTAAGGCTATAGATGATTCAGTGCTTCTAGGCGCAGATGTTATTAATATGAGTTTAGGTTCAACAGCATCCTTTGTAGATGATACAGATTTAGAGCAAGTTGCTGTTAATAGAGCTGTAGATAATGGTGTAGTTATGGCAATATCAGCAGGAAACTCTAATGTGTTTGGAAATGGGCATGATAATCCATATGCTGAGAATCCTGACTACGGTGTTGTTGGTTCTCCAGGGTTAGCAACAGATTCTCTTCAAGTAGCATCTGTAGAAAACAATGTTGTTACTGGATATGGGGTAGAATTTTCAATTGGTGGAGAAAATAATATAGCTCCGTATACTTCATCAGGAACAGATATTTTATCTGTATTTAAAGGAAAAGAACTTAAAGCTGTAGATTGTGGATTAGGTGGATTACCAGAACACTTCCCAGCAGAAGTAAAAGGTAATTTAGCTTTGATAGAGCGTGGTGGTTATAATTTTACAGATAAAATAGCTAATGCTGAAGCAGCAGGTGCTACTGCAGTTATAGTTTATAATAATGCTAGTGGTGGAGAAGGACTTATAAGCATGATGTATCCAGAGGGGGGTACAATTCCAGCGTTGTTTATAGGAAATTCATTTGGTGCTAAAATTGCTACACAACTAAAAACCTCAGAAGTTAAGGTTGTAGCAAATGGAAATACTATATCAGTTCCTAATACAGTTAAAGGAAGCATGTCAGATTTTACATCTTGGGGAACTACTCCAGATTTAGAGTTTAAACCTGAAATTACTGCACCAGGTGGTAATATATGGTCAACATTAAATGATAATAAATATGGAAACATGAGTGGTACATCTATGGCTTCACCACATGTGGCAGGTGGATCAGCATTAGTACTTCAAAGAGTAGATAAAGACTTTAAATTAACTGGTGAAGCAAGAGCTAAAATGGCTAAAAAGTTAATGATGAGTACAGCCGTGGCTCATGTAGACAATGGAGCAAATCAGGCAGCTGGAGTAGTTGCAGGACCTAACTATACATCACCTAGAAGACAGGGTTCTGGAGTTATGGACCTTCAAGCGGCTACTACAACACCAGCTATAGTTACAGATACAACTACTGGTCAATGTAAGGTTAATTTAAAAGAAATTAAAGATAATAAAGCTACATTTACTATAGAAGTTCAAAACTTTAGTGATAAAGAATTAACTTATAATGTGGCAGGTACTGTTCAAACAGATTTAGTAGATGACCAATACACTTATTTGGAAGCACAAAATATAATTAATAAAGATACTAAAAAATTCCCAATATCTTTTAGTAATAATACAATTAAAGTAGCTGCAAAGGGTAAAACTAAAATTACTGCTACTGTGGATTTAAACAATACTATAACTGGAATGAATAAAAAATCTATTGAAGAAGTTTTTGTAAATGGTGGATATGTGGAAGGATTTGTAACTTTAACTGATCCTATAGATACAAACCCAACATTAAGTATTCCATATTTAGGATTTAAAGGTGAATGGGATAAAGCTCCTGCTATAGACGCATCAATCTATGAAACAAAAAGAACTTCTTTCTATGGAGTTACATCTATCGTAAATAGTGATTTAGATTTCCTAGGTGTGGATTTATCAGGTAAAAATACAGATAGTAATAAAGTTGCATTCTCACCAAATGGTGATGGTGCAAATGATACAATATTACCTATTCTTTCTTACTTAAGAAATATGAAGGAATTAGATATAGAGATATTAGATAAAGATGGAAAAGTTGTAAGAAATTTAACTCAAGATTTCAATGTAAAAAAACATTACCATGATGGAAAATACGATAAGTATAGTATCCGCAAAGATGCTACTTGGGATGGAACGGTTAACAATAAGGTAGTTGCAGATGGTGTATATACTTATAGAGTTAAAGCAAAGGTAGATTATGAAAATGCTAAATGGCAAAACTTTGACTTTAAGGTAAATGTTGATACAAAGGCACCTGCAGTTAATAAAGTTAATTATAATAAAGATACTAAACAACTAGAAGTAATTGCAGAAGACAATAATAAGGGTCATATTTTTAAATATGTGCTTATTAGTGATGGTAAAGCAGTAGAAGAAAATGCATCAGGAAAATTTGATTTAAGCAAGTTAGATTATAAAAAGTGTTCTGTAGAAGTTTATGACTATGCACAAAATAAAACGTCTATTAAAGTAACAGAAGCAACTACAGGACAATATAAGGAGCCTACAGGAGAAGCACAAGGAGATACTACAATTCCTACAGTGATGGTTGAAGGACCAGAATTCTTTGGAGTATCAAAGAGTGCTAAGGTGGCTGTTAAAGGTACTGTAAAGGATGCTTCAGCTATAGCAGAGTTTACTGTAAATGGAAAGAATGTACCATTAACCTTTAATACACATAGTGGTCTTTGGAATTTCTCAACTGAAGTAGAATTAAAAGATGGATATCATAGCATTATGGTTGCTGCTAGAGATGCTGCAAATAATAAAATAGAATTTGCTCATAAAATATTTGTAGATACTACAGCACCAGTAGTTAACCTTGAAGCTATACCATCTGAAACTACTAAAGATTCAGTAATTATTTCTGGTAAAATAAACGATAACCTACCAAGCTTAAAAGTTAAGGTAAATGGTAATGTTATTAAAACAATAGCACCAGATTGGTCATACTTTAATGATTTAAAAAGTGCTAAATATGATTTAGCTTATGAAGTAAAATTAGCTGAAGGTGAAAACAAGATTTCTGTTGAAGCTATAGATGATGCAGGAAATACAACTGTTAAGGAAATAACTATTAAAAAGGTTAAAAAGATTGTTGAGTCTACTGGTAGATTATATGGAAAAGATAGATATGCAACAGCAGTAGAAGTTAGTAAGACTGGTTGGAAGAAGTCAGATATGGCTGTAATAGCTAATGGAACAACTTATGCTGATGCTTTAGTAGCAGCACCTCTTGCAGCAAACTACGATGCACCAATATTATTAACTGAAGCTGGTAAATTAACTGAAGCTACGAAGACTGAATTAAAGAGATTAGGTGTTAAAACAGTTTATGTAGTAGGTGGAACAAGTGTTATATCTGAAGCTACAGTTAAAGAGATGGCTAAGATGGGAATTGATGTAGTAAGATTAGGTGGAGAAAATAGATATGAAACTTCACTAGCAGTGGCTACACAGATAGATAGACAAAAAAATGTTGAAAATATCTATGTAGCAGGTGGATATACTCCAGCAGATGCATTAACTATTTCATCTAAAGCAGCTACAGATAAGACTCCAATAATATTAGTTGAAGCTAAGAAGGTTCCTAAGAAAGTATTATCATGGCTTAAGAGTCAAAAACTTAAATCAGCTTATGTTATAGGTGGAGAAAGTGTAGTTAAGAACTCAGTTATGAAAGATTTAAATAAAATCACATCTGAAGATATTTCTAAAAATAGAATAGGAGGAGCAAATAGATACGAAACTAATGCATTAGTTATAGAAAAATTATTTGCAAAAGAGCAAAAAAATATGTATGTAACTGAAAGTATGAAGTTAGTAGATTCTCTAGTAGTTGCACCTCTAGCGGCTAAAACAGGTTCGCCAGTTATAATAACTAATTCTAATTTATCTGATAAACAAAAGTCTTTAGCAGATAAGATGTTAGTTAAGAAAGTAGTAGAAGTTGGTGGACAGGTTAATAAAGCAGCTGTAAAAGACTTAGTAAATAGAATAGATAATAAATAAAATAGGGAAATAGTAAAATATCCTAGGTAGTAATGCCTAGGATATTTTTCATACCACATATTTATATTACTATATATGGTATAATTATATTAAAATGTTAAGGAGGATATCATGCATATAATAGTAGGACTAAATATGTTATTAGTTTTAATAACAGTAATTTATATGGTAAAAAATATACTTATTAATTACAGATTATCTGAAAGTGGATTTAAAAATGGATGTATTGCCATACTTATTTGTATAATGGTATGGTTTGCTGGAAATGGATCACTTGTTGGTATAAAAATAATAGAGGCAGAGGATACTTTAGAGTACATGGTTAATAATGAAAAAGAGGTATCTGAAGAATTAGATGTAAACTTTGTTAAATTAACTATTGAAGGGGATAAAGAATATGTTAAGAAATATTCTTTAATTTCAGGAGTATCTTTTGTATTTTTTGTGTTAATAACAAAAAATATATCAAAAGAAATAAGGGAAAGACCTACTAAAAGCAAATGGGACTTATCTAAGTATAAATAAAAGCATATTTACAAACTCCTATGTAAAGGGTTAATATAATTATAGAAGGTTTATTAACTTTCAAAATACAAAGATGTATTATAGGGGGATTTTTAACATGGAAGGTACAATAAAAACTAAAGTAGAAAATTATACTTTAAGATTTGCTGAAGAGAAGGATATACCTTTAATTCTAAAATTTATAAAGGAATTAGCTGATTATGAAAAGCTTTTAAATGAAGTAGTTGCTACTGAAGAAATTTTAATGGAATCATTATTTGTTAGAAAGGCAGCTCAAGTAGTAATTGGTGAGTATGAAGGTATACCAGTAAGTTTTGCATTATTTTTCCACAACTTCTCAACCTTCACAGGTAAACCAGGTTTATATTTAGAAGATTTATATGTGAGACCTGAAATGAGAGGAAAAGGAATGGGAAAAGCACTTCTTTCATTCTTAGCTAAATTAGCAGTAGAAAGAGATTGTGGTAGATTTGAATGGTGGTGTATTGATTGGAATGAACCATCAATAAAATTCTATAAGCAGCTTGGTGCAATACCAATGGATGAATGGACTGTATATAGAGTATGTGATAAAGCATTAACTAATTTAGCAGCAGAATTTTAATTCATAGCTGTATTTAAAATAATAGGTAAAATTTTAATATATTATATGATTTATAGAGTAAATATTTTTATTTTTTAGCGACTATTTTATAGTCGCTATTTTTTATGAAACTTATACAATAAAAAATATATTTAATAAATTCTAAAAATTTAGAAAAAAGTTATTGACAATATTTATATTAATTGTATATAATAAAAAGGTAGTAAAAATTAGTAAAACTAAATAATAGTAGAAAATAAATTTTAAAAAAGGAGGTAGGAAAATGTTAAATAAATTATTAGTAATTAATGAAGTTAATAGAAATAATTATAATGCTAGAGTCAACCTTGGCGCTGGCAATATTAATGGTGCAAATAATAACATTTTACAATTTAATATTTGGAATATTACCCTGCCTCAGAATATAGGTTTAAAAGATTGATTTTTAACAAACTATTTTGTGAGAAAAGTCCTAGGGTAACCCGGGACTTTTTATATATTTATAAGGCTTTTAATACAATTATTTATACTAAGATAAGTAAGATATACATAAGCCTAAAATGAATTTTAATATTTAAGGATTAAATCCTTAGTATTATTCACGCTATAGATGATTTAAGTCATAGTCCTATATACCAAGAGGTATAGGACTATGACTTTTTTATTCTTATTTTTAATTATATCTATAGCAAATTTATAGACAGCAGAGTATAACATGATTGGGGATTATAGGACAAAAGGGAGGAAGTATTATGACTAAGAGGTGGCTTGCAGATACTAATTTTACACATTAAAACATAAGAGGTTAATAATAATAACCACATTGAAGGAGGGATTCAAGTGAAAAAAATTTTGAGCTATGTAAAAAATCATTTAGGGGTAGCTATATTTGGTATAGTTTCAATGATTCTGGTAATTTCAGCAGATTTAACAATTCCCTATGTAACTGAAATATTTATAGATGATGTACTTCGTGGTAAAAACTATGAAATTATAAATAAAATATTGTTTATTATAGGATGTATATCATTAATAAAGTTTTTCTTTGGGTATTTAAAGGAGTACTTATTTGATTATTTAGGAATAACTATTTCTAAAGAAGTAAAAGAAACTTTATTCAAGCATATTGAAGGACTGTCCTTCTCTTACTTTGACAAAGTAAACACCGGTGAATTAATGTCAAGGGTAGGGGAAGATGCAGATAATATAATGGACATTATGGGTTTTGGTTTTAGGCTTTTAATAGAAAATATAGCCTACTTTGGTATAGCTTCAGTTCTATTATTAAGGATAAGTCCAACACTTACCATAGTAGCTCTTTCTACTATGCCAATAATAGCATATATCACCATAAGATCTGAAAAGAAGATTGATGATGTATATGACAGAATAAGTGACCACATTGCAGAGCTAAATACTACAGCACAAGAAAATATTGCTGGAGTTAAGCTAGTTAAAGCTTTTGGAAGAGAAAAACATGAAATTCTTAAATTCTTAAAATACAATTCTAAAAACTTTGACTTACAAATGGAACATACAAAGATATGGATTAAGTTCTTCCCATTAGAGGAGTTCTTAGGGAATCTTTCTGTAGTTCTTGTAACCTGTGTAGGTGGAATTTTAGTAATCTACAATAAGATTACTGTAGGTCAATTGGTGGCATTTACTAGTTATCTATGGATGCTTATATGGCCAATGAGAGAATTTGGATGGCTTATGAATCTATTCTCTAGAACTAAGGCTTCAGCAGGAAAAATAAACAACATTTTAGAGGTAAGCACTACTATTGAAAATTCTAAAGAGGGAATTGTTCCACAGAATATAGAAGGTGAATTATCCCTAAAAAATGTATCTTTTACCTATGGAGAAAAGAATGTATTAGATAATATAAATCTTAATATTAAAGCTGGATCTACAGTAGCTATTATGGGTACTACAGGTTCAGGAAAGTCAACATTAATGGCACTCTTAGGAAGAAACTATGATACTACAGAAGGAGAAATAACTTTAGATGGTATAAATCTTAAGGATTTAAACTTAAAAGCTTTAAGAGATAGTATTTCTATAGTTCCACAAGATTCTTTTCTATTCTCTGATACCATTGAGAATAACCTTAAATATGGTAAGAACAATGCTACTAAAGAAGAACTAGAAAAGGCTGTAGAGCTTGCATGTGCAAAGGAATTTGTAGATGGACTTAAGGATGGATATGACACATTAATCGGTGAGAGAGGTCTTGGACTCTCAGGAGGTCAAAAACAAAGATTATGTATAGCTAGAGCTTTGATAAGAGATAGCAAAATTTTAATTTTAGATGATTCAACTTCTGCTTTAGATATGGAAACAGAGTATCAATTGCTTAAAAATCTATATCATGGAGACACTAAGAAGACTACCTTTATCATTGCCCATAGAATATCAGCTGTAAAAAATGCAGATATGATTTTATATATGGAGGATGGAAAGATAGTAGAAAGAGGAAATCATCAAGAACTCTTAAATAAAAAAGGTAAGTATTTTGAGATATATCAAACTCAATTTAAAGATTTCTTAGAGTTGTCAGATGAAGATGTGGCTAACTTTTAAGAGAGAAAGAAGGTGCTAGAATGGCGAAAAATTCAGTTAATCAAGACGAAAAAATTAATAGTTTAAAGGGTCGGGATATACTATTAAGATTAGTCAAATATGTAAAACCCTATAAGTTAAAAGTATCTTTAGTACTTTTTCTTATGCTTATAGTAATGGGTACAGGGCTTTTAAGCCCTATGCTTTTAAAAATTGCTATAGATAATTATATTGAAGTAAAAGATGTAGTAGGACTTATAGTTATAAGTCTAGGATTAGTAGGAATAAATGTTATAGGTATGTATGCTAGTAGGCTATCTACCTATCAAATGAATAAAACTACTCACAGTATACTGCATACTATAAGGCAAGAGCTTTATATTCATATACAAAAACTCTCCTTTTCCTTTTTTGACGATAGACCAGTAGGAAAGATTTTAGCGAGAGTTGTTGGAGACGTAAACTCCCTTTCAGAGCTGTTTTCAAAATCTGTTACTACAGTTATACCACAGGCACTAAATCTTATAGCTATAGGAGTAATACTTTTTGTAATGAATGCAAAATTGGCTATAGTTTCTATAATAATTTTACCGGTACTTGCAGTTGTAGTATCTACAATAATGGTAAAAGCTAGAGCTAAATGGCAGGTATTTAGACAAAAACGTTCTAATTTAAATGGCTTTACCCATGAATCCTTTTCAGGGATAAAGATTATTCAAAACTTTACCTTTGAAGGAGAAACTACTAAGAAATTTGAAAAAGCTGTAGGTGAGGTTAGAGATGGATTTTTATCAGCAGTTAAATATAATGACTGGCTTTGGTCTTTTATAGATATGTCCTTTGGAATAAGTTCCATCATAGTATTTTGGTATGGAGCAACCTTAACTAGACGTGGAGAAATTTCCATAGGAACCATAATAGCCTTTATATCATATACAAGTATGTTCTGGAGACCAATCATAAATATAGCTTCTTACTACAATACATTAGTTACTAACTTTGCAGCAGCGGAGAGAATATTTGAAATTATGGATGTAGTACCAACCATTGATGAGATGGATGGAAGTGAAGATATGCCAACTATTAAGGGAGCAGTAGAGTTTAAAAATGTTTCCTTTGAATATGAGAAAGACGTTCAGGTACTTCACAATGTAAACTTTAAAATAAGACCAGGTGAAAATATCGCCTTAGTTGGACCAACAGGGGCAGGAAAGACTACTATAACTAGCTTAATCAGTAGATTTTACGATACTACTGAAGGGGAAGTTTTAATTGATGGTAAGGATGTTTCTAAGGTCAATCTTTATTCCTTAAGAAGCCAAATGGGAATAATGCTTCAAGATACATTCTTATTCTCAACTTCTATTAAGGAAAATATTAGATATGGAAAATTAGATGCTACTGATGAAGAAATCATGGCAGCAGCAAAGGCAGTTAATGCCCATGAATTTATTATGAAATTAGAAAAAGGATATGACACAGAAGTTAACGAAAGAGGTTCAAGGCTTTCAGTAGGACAAAGACAACTTATATCCTTTGCAAGAGCATTACTTGCAAATCCAAGAATTCTTATCCTTGATGAAGCAACATCTAATATAGATACTGCTACAGAAATACTAGTTCAAAAAGGGATAAATAAATTACTTCATGGAAGAACGTCCTTTGTAATTGCCCACAGACTTTCAACCATAAGAGATTGTGACAAAATTATGGTAGTAGATGAAGGTGAAATTGTAGAAAGTGGAACCCATGAAGAATTATTAAAACTTAAAGGATTCTACTATAACTTATACATGGCTCAGTACAGTTTCTTAAATGAAGGAGCATAAATGACCATCTGAATCTACGATTTAGATCTGGGAACTTACTCATTTGAATAAAGTGAAAAGGAGTTTCCTTGTAAATAATATAAGAAAATAAAATTTATTGCTGATTCAATGCATGATTTAAAATTAAATTTTACCTATGAGCTATGTAAATAGTTATATAGCTTCATAGGAAACTATTTGTATATTAAAATAGTTCCATATAACTATTTTAATATATAACTAGTTAACTAGTTGTTCTGTTCATGCGGGTTTCAGCATTTTTCTATATGGAAAATGGTATTAAAATAGAAGGATTAAATTCTTTAATTAGGAAATAAGATTGAATAATTATTAATTAATCTTATTTCCAACTTTATATATTAAGGGGAAATAAATATGAATGAAGAAAGTATTAAAATAGAAATACCTAATGAAGAAGAAGTAGATTACATTGACGATATGCTTATGGAACACAACAAGCTGTCTAAGCCTTTTGAACAAGATGAACCATACATTAAGATAAACCGTTGTATTAAAAATGAAAAGGGTGAGGTCATAGGAGGAATATTAGCTTACTCTGTGTTTTGGCATATTTTCTATATTGATACATTGTGGGTTAATGACAAGTACCGTAATAGAGGATATGGTTCAATACTTTTAAAGGAGGCAGAGGATGTGGCAAGGAGTCAAGGATGTCATATAGCACATCTAGATACCTTCGATTTTCAAGGTCCAGACTTTTATATGAAGAATGGATATAAGGTTTTTGGAATTTTAGAAGATAGTCCTAAAGGACATAAGGAGTATTTTTTAACTAAGAAGCTATAGGAGGGATAACTATGAATTTTAAGATAATAGGTAGTGGAGGATGTGTTGCTCTACCAAAGCCACTTTGCTGCTGTAGAGTATGTATGGAGGCAAGAAAGAAGGGAAATCCTTATGCAAGATTTGGATGTAGCTTATATCTAGAAGAAGCTAAGCTACTAATAGACACTCCAGAGGATATTGCTCAAAGCTTAAATTATGGAGAAATTAAGGAAATAGATAGAGTTTTATATAGTCATATGGATCCAGATCATACCCTTGGTATGAGAGTTTTTGAACAGCTTCGACTAAATTGGCTAAATATTTCCCAAGGAATAGAATGTGAAAATCCCATAGAAGTTATAGCTATGGATCATGTAATGGAGGATTTAAATTCCATATGCTCAAAGCATGGCTCATATTTTGACTACTATGAAAAAATAAGAAATTTAATAGAAAGACATGTGGTTAATGATTCAATACAAATAGGAGAAATAAAAATAACTCTAATTAAGGCTGAATCTGCTACAGTATTTGTTTTTGAAGAAGGAGAAAAGAAGCTTATATATGCTCCTTGTGATGTAAAACCTTTCCCAGTGAATGGAATCTTTAAGGGTGCTGATGTGATGATTATAGGTAATACGGTTATTGGTGATGTCTTAAAGGGTGACTTTAAGTTAGAAGAGGACAATCCTTTAAGAGAAGAATTATTTGTAATGGATGAGATAGTGGAATTAAAGAATAAATATAATATTAAAAAAGTTATAATGACACATCTTGAGGAAGATTGGGGAAAATCCTATGATGATTATTTAGAATTAGAAAATCATTATAAAGATATTAGCTTTGCTTACGACGGAATGGTAATAAAATTATAAAACTTATTGAAGGTAACTGTGATTATAGAATTGTTCAGTAGGGATTAAAGAGAGAGAGTTATTTTTAGAATTTTTAGAAAGCTAGGTGACTTATGATGATAAACATTATAGATACTTTTAAGGATTATAAGGGATTTATGGAAGAAAACTTAAATAAAGAGCCTAAGGAAAAGATGGAGTTATGGGAGAAGTTTTACAATAGTAATTTTCCAGAGGTAGAGAGAAAATGTAAAGAAGACTATGAATTAGAAGGGTATAACTGGAAGGAAATAGGACTATCTATGGTATTTAATAGGTCCTGTGAAGACTTTCCTAATATGATAGAAGGCTATAAGAATCTTTTAAAGACTTTTAATGGTATAGATGAAAAAGTTAAAGCTATATTTCATATTGAAATGGATATAAATATAGTGCTATATAGGGGATTATTAAATTCTGCTGGATGGGTAGATGAATATGAGGGGAAAAGAGCTATGCTCTTTGGTATTGATAAGATTGCAAAGCTTGGATGGCAACAGAAGGAAAAAATAGATGCTTTAGTTTGTCACGAACTTTGTCATGTAGTTCACTTTCAAATAAGAGGTGAATCAAAATTATCAAAGCAGGTAGATCAGAGTAAGTATAATGAAGGAATCTGGAATATATATGAGGAAGGCTTTGCCCAATATTTTCAACAAGTATTAGGAGAGAGTATCGTTGATTCTAGGGGAGAGCAGTGGAGCATTAACTGTGAAAAGTTAGAAAAAGAACTTAAATTAAAATATGTAGAAGCTTTAAAGGACAAAGAAAAAGGAACTAGAGATTTTTATGGTGATTGGTTTAAAGTTTTAGGTATAAGTGATGTGGGGTATTTCTTAGGAGCTAAGCTAATAGGTGAATTAAGTAAGAGATATACCGTAGAAGATATAGCAACTATGGATTTTAAGCTTATAGAAAAAGAAGTTTTAAGGTTTTTAGAAGCATAAAGGTAAATGAAAGAAGTGATGAGTATGAAGGATGACATATTAAAGCTAGTAAAATTAGAAAATGGCAAGGTGCTTATATTAAGAAAACCAACTGAAGAGGATTCAGAGGCTATGATTGAGTATCTAAATATAGTTGGTGGAGAAAGTGATAACCTTCTATTTGGTAAGAATGAGTTTAGACTTACTGTAGAACAGGAGAGAGAATATATTAAAAATATAAATGAAAATAATAATGCTCTTATGCTCCTAGGTATTATAGATAATCAAATAGTTAGTGTTTCTCAAGTTAGTG
>NZ_DHYX01000006.1:18161-24599 GCF_002414285.1 Clostridium sp. UBA5119
ATAAAAAAGCTCAACATCTTTATGAGAAGCTTGGATTTAAAAAAGTGGGAGTTCATAGAAATTTCTTTAACATAGATGGAAATTATGATGATGAAATTCTTATGGATTTATATATAGATTAAAGACGTATTACGGGGATTTAATAAAAGGTTAAAGGGGAGAAATATAAGTTGGAAAAACAAGAATTAAAACAATTGTTAAAGAGTATAAAGGAAAATGAATATAAAGTTCCAGAAGGGGTTAATCCATATGAGTTATCCCTAAAATTGATGGACAATATAGGAAATGTTGATAGTGAATTACGTGATGACCTTATACTATCAAATTTATTTACCTGGATAGATGAAAATCAGTTATCAAATGAGCAGGTTTATAAACTATTGTGGATAGCTTTAGATGAAAAGCATGTTCTTAAGGGATTAGGTAACATTGATGATTCAGTTTTCTGTAGAACATTCTCAAGTGAAATAGTTGCAGCATGCATCTATAGACATAGAAGGGATAAGTTCTTATCCAAAAGTGATATTGAAAAAGCCTTTGATACTCTTTTGAAATTTTATAATGAAGATAAGGATGTTAGAGGATATGTAGAAGTTAAAGGCTGGGCTCATGGAGCTGCCCATGGTGCTGATGCTCTTGATGAGTTTGCTAGATGTGAAGAAATTGGATATGAGAGATTAAAAAATATACTAGATGCATTTTATAAAAAGATAAATATAAATTATTATGGTTACATTCATTTTGAGGATGAACGTATAATTACAGCTGTTAAATCTATATTGGAAAGAGAAATAATACCAATAGAAGAAATAGAAGCTTGGGTTAAGGGGTTCAACAAAATAGAAAAAGTGGGAAGATATCCAGAAGATTTAGTCATTGCTTTTAATGTAAATGTATTTTTGAAAAGCCTGTACTTTAGACTAATTGATATACCTAAATATGAGAATATTGCAAATACGGCTAGAGAAGTATTGAATGAAATAAGTAGATTTAAATAGGAGGAGTAGAAATGCTAAAGGTGATGCAGATTTCAAGTGATATTGCAGATGTTGTCCATGATATACAGAAAAGGTCATTTAAACAATTGCTTGACAAATATCATGATTATGATGTAAATCCTGCAATGGAAAGTATTGATATGGTTAAAAAAAAGATGGATAGAGCCAATACTACTGCTTATATTTTTAAACTGAACGACGTTAATGTTGGCTGGGTTAGAGTAACAGAATTAGCGGAAATGACTTATAAGATATCAGCTTTATGTGTTCTTCCAGAATACCAAAATAGGGGAATTGCACAAGAAGCATTGAAACAAATAGAAAGTCATTATCCTAAAGCACAGAAGTGGATTTTGGATACAATACTTCAGGAAAAGGGCAACTGTCATCTATACGAAAAATTAGGATATAAAAAAGTTGGTGATCTAATACCGATAAATGAAGGAATGACACTTGTTAGTTATGAAAAGATATGTAAAATATAAGATTGATTATTTACTAGAAGTAATTTGAAAATTATAAGATAGTTCGAACTTGCCTAATTTAAAAAAAGAGGAGTGATACTAAGTGACAAGTCATAATATTATGCATGAAATGAAAATTGACAAGTCGTGCTTTGATGTATTTCCAAAATTGGAATCTAATAGATTAATATTTAGAGAGGTAAATCCAGAAGATGTAGAAGAGATATTTAAGATTTATAGTGATCCAGAAGTTGCTAAATATGACTGGCTTACACCCATTAATACTAAAGATGATGCACTATCCATAATAAATCATTACAAAAATGAATTTAAAAATAAAGAAGAGATTACGTGGGGGGTTGCAAGAAAGAATGATAATAAAATCATTGGATATTGTAATTTAGGGAGCTTTGATGATGCTTCAATAAGAAGCGAGATTGGATATGGATTTAATCGTGATGAATGGAATAAAGGATATGCAACTGAAGTTATAAAGGTTTTGGTGAAATTCGGATTTGAAGTAATGAACTTTAATAGAATAGAAGCTACTGTAACCCTTGGTAATGAAGCTTCTGTAAAAGCTCTAAAAAAAGCAAACTTTGTTCAAGAGGGGATTTTTAGAGAAAGAACCATTATGAAAGGTGAGTTTGTGGATGATATTGTATTAGCTATATTAAAGAAGAATTATTTTAACTAAATAATTAGGGGGAGAGTTTTTGAAAATCGGGGTTATTGGACCTACGGAAAATGAAATTATGCCTTTTATTGAGGAGATTTCTAATAAAAAGGTAGAAAATGTTGCTATGCTGACATTTTACAGTGGTATATATGAAAACAGAGATGTTGTTGCATTGTATTGTGGTGTTTGTAAAGTTAATGCAGCCATTGCAACTCAAATATTAATAGATAAATTCAATGTTACTCATATTATTGTAACAGGGGTAGCAGGAGGAATAGATAATATATTAAATATTGGAGATACTGTTATTTCAACAGAAATAGCATATCATGATGTGGATAAAGGTATCTTGACTGAATATCATCCATGGATGGAAAGTATATATTTCAAAGCAGACAGTAAACTGATTGAATTATGTAGAGAAATGATAGATAAAAATACATTCACTCAAAAAATATTCTTTGGAAGAATTGTTACTGGAGAAGCCTTTATAAGTGATAATGGTCGTACTGAAATAATTTCTAAATATCATCCACTTTGTGTAGATATGGAAACGGCAAGTATTGCTCATGTGTGTTACGTGAATAATATTCCATTCATAGCAATAAGGTCTATAACAGATACAGAAGATCAGTGTGGGGTAGAAGTATTTGAAAAGTACTGTGTATCAGCATCAAATAACTCAATTAATATGGTTAAAAAAATATTAGAAATGAGGTGGATATAACATGAGAACTGAAAAGGAAATGTTTGATTTAATATTGAGTGTTGCAAATAGAGATAGCCGAATTAGAGCTGTTTATATGAATGGTTCTCGGGCGAATCCTAATGTAAAAAAAGACATTTTTCAGGACTATGACATTGTTTATGTAGTTACTGAAACAGAATCTTTTCTGAGAGATGAAGGATGGACAAGTGTTTTTGGTGAGCCAATTATTTTCCAAGAACCTGATAAGCTTGATAAAATGCAAGGAATAGATGTTGATTTTAAAAATGGTTATACTTATTTAATGCAGTTTACAGATGGAAATAGAATTGACTTGCATATTCAGCCTATGGAGATGCTAATAAAGGAATATGGAAAAGATAAGTTAACTGTTCCTTTACTTGATAAAGACAGCTGTTTACCACAAATACCATCAACAACTGATGAAGATTATTGGGTTAAAAGACCTACCTATGGACAATATTTTAGTCGATGTAATAATTTTTGGTGGGTAGCACCATACTGTGCAAAAGGACTTTGGAGAGAAGAAGTTCTTTTTACAATAGAAGTAATGAATAGTTATGTACGACAAGAATTATTAACTATGTTATCTTGGAAGGTTGGTATTCAAACAGAATTTAAAGTAAGTATAGGGAAAGCAAATAAATATTTAAAAGAATATTTGGATTTAGATGTATGGACAAGGTTAATGAGTACCTTTAATATGAGTGATTATGATTCATCTTGGAATGCATTAATTACAACATGCCAGTTATTTGAAGAGATTGCACCTGAAGTAGGTAAAATATTTGGATATGAATATAATTATGAAGAAGCTAAAAGAAGCTTTGAGTTTATAAAGCATATCAAAGAATTACCGAGGGATGCTGCAGAAATATACTAATTATAAGTTAGCCTTGATTTTTAAAATCACAAAGGAGCATAGGAGAATATGATATGTAGATTAGCTAGATAAGAGGATTTGGAAGTTCTCGCAGAAATGAGATGGCAACATGAATATGAATAGTAAGGCTTTCAATCAAGAATGAGGTAATGGAGCTAGAACTATAGAAATTTAGGACAAAGAGGGCAGACTCACAATTTTAGGTAAGGTGGTATTTAGATGAAGATAGAGGATATTTCAAAGATAGAACAGGAAGATGATAGAGTTTCAGCTCTTTATGATATTTTTGATGAAGGTTCAAGATTATCTACAAAGGCAAGGCAAGTGGAGTTTTTAACAACAGTAAGGCAGATTGAAAAAAATTTTATACCAGGTATGAAAATACTTGATTTAGGAGCTGGAACAGGAGAATATAGCTTGTACTTTGCAAAAAAGGGATTTGATGTAACTGCCATTGAGCTAGTTGAAAAACATGTTATGCAAATAAAGGGAAAAGTTGATTCTCAAATGTCCATGGAAGTATTTCAAGGTAATGCAATGAATATACCTATGATTAAAGATAAAACTTATGATATTGTATTATGCTTTGGTCCCTTATATCATTTGTCAAAAATTCAAGATAGGATGAAGTGTATAGCAGAAGTAAAAAGAGTTTGTAAGAAGGATGGAAAGATGTTCTTTGCCTTTATATCAAATGACATGGTTATTACTACGGAAACTATGCTCTATGATGAGGATTTTTTAAAGGGAAATAACTATAATCATGATACTTTTAAAGTTGTAGACTTTCCTTTTGTTTTCCATACAGTAGACCAGTGTAGAAAGCTATTAAGAGAATCTGACTTAAAAATTACGTCAGAGGTTGCTACAGATGGATTAAGTGAACTCTTGACAGATAAAATAAATAATATGGATGAGGAAAGTTATAGTAAGTGGCTTAACTATCATTATTATTGCTGTGAAAAGCCTGAGTTTTTAGGTACAAGTAACCACCTTTTATTTGTAGCGGAGAAGTAAATATTAAATTCATTGTGAATTGAGGTGTAAATGATGATTGATTTGGTACAGCCAGAACTCTGTCTTGAGGAAAAATTTATTGAAATGTTTAATGACTATAATAAAAATGAAGAAGATGTGATTGATAGAAGGTATTCTAGAGCAAATTATGATTTTAAAAGCTATTTAGATTATCTTAAGAAGAGGGAAAAGGGAGTTAATCTAGAAGTAGGACACGTTGCATCATCAGAATGGTGGCTTTTAAATGAAAACAAGGATATTTTAGGAACTGTTAGATTAAGATATGAGCTTAATGAGACAAACTATGAAGAAGGTGGACATATTGGTTATGATATATCACCAAGGTATAGAAGAAAGGGATATGGAAAGTTAATATTAAATTTAATATTGGAAAAAGCAAGGGTGTTAGGACATAGAACAGTTTTAGTAACATGTGACTTTGATAATATTGGTTCTAAAAAGATAATTGAGTACAATGGTGGAAGGTTAGAAAATACTGTAATTTCAAAGGAATCAGGTAAAGAGGTATTAAGATATTGGATAGAACTTTAATTGGAAAGGATTTCTTTTTACCACAGATAGCTATGGAAAAGTATATTATTTAAGATATCTATTTAATTGGTATATGATATATGATATATGAACTATAGTGATATAAATAATATGAAAGATAAAGTCTACAAGAATTAAAGGAATGAAGTTATTATTCGACTGGAGGAATTCACATGAATAGGATAGAAAAATTAAAAAAAGGTGATTATATTGGTATTTTTTCACCATCATCACCAATAACATATTCATGTCCTAAAAGATTTGAAAGAGCAAAGAAATATTTACAAGATAAAGGATTTAAAATAGTAGAAGGAAACTTAACAGGAAAGTACGATTTCTATAGGGCAGGTAGTATCAAAGAGAGGGCAGAGGAGTTAAATAATTTAATTAGAGATCCCGAAGTAAAATGTATAATGTCCACTATTGGAGGAATGAACTCAAATTCACTCCTTCCTTATATAGATTATGAAGCATTTAAAAAGAATCCTAAAATAATAATAGGTTATTCTGATGTTACAGCAATTCTACTGGCTATTTATGAACAAACAGGGATAAGTACTTATTATGGACCTGCATTGGTAGCTTCATTTGGGGAATTATCACCCTTTGTTGACTCTACTTATAGATATTTTAAAGAAATTACAATGGATGAAATAAAAATTCCTTATGTTTTTGAAATTCCACAATATTGGACAGATGAATATGTTAATTGGGAAACACAAGATAGAAGCAAAGAAGAGAGAGAAAATAGATGGATTACGATCTATGAAGGGGTTGCTAGAGGTAGAGTAATAGGTGGAAATCTGAATACAATGCAAGGTATATGGGGGAGCAAGTACATGCCAGAAATAAAGGAGGGAGACATACTTTTTATAGAGGATTCTTTAAAAGATGTTGCAA
Source organism: Clostridium sp. UBA5119 (assembly GCF_002414285.1). Lineage (NCBI taxonomy): Bacteria > Bacillati > Bacillota > Clostridia > Eubacteriales > Clostridiaceae > Clostridium > Clostridium sp. UBA5119. The sequence goes on from NZ_DHYX01000006.1 coordinate 24,382, forward strand.
CAATAGAAAGAAGTTTTTCTTTTTTAAAAGTAAATGGTGTTTTTGATAGAATTTCGGGAATAATCCTTGGAAAGCATGAAATATTTAATGATTTAAATACAGGTAGAAAACCATATGAAATATTATTAGAAGTGTTGGGAGGTAAAAGACTACCATTTATCGCAGACTTTGATTGTTGCCATACACATCCTATGTTTACCCTACCAATAGGGTGTGAG
>NZ_DHYX01000006.1:24642-49377 GCF_002414285.1 Clostridium sp. UBA5119
GTGTGAGATTGAACTTGATGCTAGAAACAAGAAAGTAAGCATTATTGAGGAGTGGGGATTATAGGAGGAATTTTATGATTAATTTGAGGTATCCAATAATAGAAGATGCTGTGATTAGTGGATTTAATATAAAAATATTTCAAGATAGTCCTCACGTTGGAGAAATAGGTTATTTTATAGATAGAAATTTTTTTAATAGGGGAATTGCAACCGAAGTTGTAAAGAGGTTAGAAAATATTGATTTTAATGATTTAAAGTTAATAAGACTGGAAATTCGTATGAATCCACGAAATAAAGCAAGTGAAAGAGTTGCTATAAAGAATAACTTTAAAAAAGAGGGATTATTAAAAAAGGTTATGAAGTTTGACAATAACTATTATGATAATTTGCTCTATGCAAAAATAAATGAAGAATAACCAAAGGAGAGACTATATGATTAAATTGAATAGTAAAGAATTTAAGAAAATAATACCTTTAGTTAAATCTCAGAATGAGTTGTCTGTATTTTCTGTTATCAATGGAGATATGCCTGGAGAGATATATGTAAACAACATTGATAATCCATCAGCAGCATTGATAAAAACTAGTGAGTGTAATTTAATTACAGGTAGTTCCAATAATGAAGTATTTAATTCGGAAGTGTCTTTAAAATTGGATTTTTGGGATCAATTAACTCCAGATTCGGGGGAATGGATGGATAAAATACCAATAATTCATAGGAATCAGTTCATTAGAAAATATAAAAGAAGACGCTATGTTCTTTCTCGTGATGAGTTTGTGGAATGTGATACAACTTTGAGAGAAGGGTATGTAATAGAAAAAGTAGATATATCTTTATTAAGACAAAATTCCTTTGAAAACTCAGAAAAATTGCTAGAATGGATTGAAAATTGGGGTAATGATGAAAACTTTGAGAAGTGTGGTGTGGGGTATTTTGTACGTAATGATAAGACAATTGTAAGCTGGTCATTGGGTGATTGTAGTTTTGATAAGAAAATTGCAATTGGAATTCATACAGATAAAAGATATAGAAAAAATGGTTTTGGGAAAATAGTTGCATCTGCAACTATTAAAGGGTGCTTTGCTAAAGGATACGAAAAAATTGAGTGGCTTTGTGTAGCTTCTAATAAAGGTTCTATAGCAATAGCTGAAAATTTAGGATTTACATGCAGTAATTATTATTATTCATTTTCTTCCTACCCTCCAATTGAAAATTTAAAGGATTTATCTGAAGCAGAGTGGCATGAATGTGGTGAATATTTAGAAGATGCATATAAAACTGAAGAATGTTTGATATGGGATTGTCTTTACTGTTATATAAAATCTAATGATGTTAAAAAAACAATTGATATTATGACAATTATGAAGCATAAGAAAATTACTATAGACTATATAAAAATTAAAAGTTATATTACTACACTTCAAACTTATGGTATATGTTCTAATTTTACTAAAAAAGAATGGATTAATTATATAAATGAAAATATTAGTATAGAAACAGAAAATTTAATTATAAGACCATTTTTACCATTCGATGCAAAGGATGCAGTATATTATAGTCAACAACCCAATGTGTCTTACTGGCTGTCTGATATGGTTTTGCATAATGAGTCAGAAGCAATTTCTTGGATAAATTGGCTAAATGAAAAGTTTAATATAAATGAGCCTTTTATAATATTGGCAATTGAATATAAGGTGGAGCATAAATGCATTGGTGTTGTGGGAGTTCATGCAAAAGCTGAAATAGATAATGAAGTTGAGATTTTATATGGTATTTCTGATAGCTACCAAGGGAATGGATATGCAACTGAAGCAGCTAAAGTACTAATTAAGTGGGTTTTTAAAAATACTGAATTAAAGTCTTTAACTGCAATAGTAAAGCCAGAGAATACTTCATCTAAAACTGTGATTAATAAACTTGGGTTTAATTATGTTGACGACAGAGTAGTACTATATGATGGTGAAATGTGTAAGTTTGATTATTATAAATTATATAATAGTCATTCATAATAATTATATTTTATATACTGAGGGAGTAAAACAATACTAGAAGAAAATAAAGGAATTTAAATCAAAAGGGGAAATTTATATGGTGACGCATAGGGGAACACAAACAATAAATACAGATAGGCTTTTACTAAGAAATCTTGAAGTTGCAGATGCCAATGATATGTTTAAAAACTGGGCAACAGATAGTGAAGTAACAAAATTTTTATCTTGGAAGCCCCATGATAATGTAGAAGAAACTAAAGGAATTATAAAACAGTGGACTTTGGAATATGAAAATGATGATAACTATAATTGGGCTATTGTGTTAAAAGATGTTGGAGAAGTTATAGGTGAAATTTCTTTAGTTAGGATGGATGAAAAGCACTATTCCTGTGAAGTAGGATATTGTATGTCAAGAAAACATTGGAATATGGGCATAATGACTGAAGCATTGAAGGCTGTGATTGATTATTTATTTTCTGAAGTTGGATTTAATAGAATAGTAGCACTTCATGATACTAAAAATGGTGCATCAGGAAAGGTAATGGCTAAAAGTGGAATGAAGTATGAAGGAACATTAAGACAAGCTAGTTTCAGTGAGAAAAGAGGCTTTTATGATTTAGCGATATATGCCATATTAAAAGATGAATGGAATAGTGAAAGTAGAAGTTAAAATAGAGAAAGTTCTATGAATATAAAGGAGAATATTGATATGTATGCAAAAAATGAAATTATAGAAATTGCTAAGGCTCAGCTAGCTCTGGATTATAACTGTGAGGTATCTGATTTTGAAAAAGAAGTAAATACAATAGTTGAGAATAAACTTGTTGAAGGTAGAAGAATTTATGATAATGATGGATGTGCTCTTAAGATACTATGTTTTGGAAACAAAGCAATTATTAGTACAACCCCTACATTGATACCGTGGTTTGAAGAAAAATTTATTAATGCAAGTGCGGCATGGCTATTTGAATATCCTAAACTTAGGGCTATTGATAAAAAGCTACAGGAGGTTGGACATGAGATAGCAGATGCTCACCATTATTATCTACCAAATCCTGATGTGCAAGAGATGGATAAACCTATTTATGATATAAAATGGTACGAGCAAGAAGAAATTTTACAGTTTGATAGTGATGAAAGATTTGGAGAAGCTTTTGCATTTGATAAAAATCATCCAGATATGCTTGCAGTTTCTGCTTGGGATGGTGATGAAATAATTGGTATGGCAGGTGCCAGTGCAGATAGTAAAACTATGTGGCAAATAGGTATAGATGTCTTGCCAGGGAACCGAGGTAAGGGTATAGGAACAACCTTAGTTAAACTTTTAAAAAATGAGATTTTAAAAAGAGGAAAGGTTCCTTTTTATGGAACAGTGGAATCACATTTTCACTCACAGAATATCGCCATAAATTCAGGCTTTTTCCCAGCATGGGCAGAACTTTATTCGAAAAGTAATTCTAAGGAAAGTTAGTGATATTAAACTATATAAGGAATGTGGTTTTGATCACTTAAACATGATACAGCTCAGAAAAAATTATGATAAATCCTTAGATAAGAATGAACACATAGAAGTTTTAGGTTTTGATTTTATAAAGTATTAAAGGAGATAATTATGATTTTAAACCAAGTTATAGGAATTGAAACTGAGAGATTAATTATTAGAACAATGTCACTTAGACTTATAACAGACGTCTTAAAAAATGATATAAATGCATATGATCATATAGGTGTAGATTTTAATGAGGAATGGCCAAGCTCCGATATAATGCCTGCGTTACCAATATTTAAGGCTCAGCTAGAAAAGAAACCTCCTGATGGATATGGACCTTGGATTTTTATTGATAAGGCTGACAATATCATAATTGGAGATGGTGGATTTAAAGGTTCTCCAAATGATATTGGAGAAATTGAAATTGGTTATAACATAGTTGAAAGCAAAAGAATGGTGGGTTATGGCTATGAAGCAGTTAATGCTTTAATAGAATGGGCATTTTCTCAGGAATCTGTGAAGGTAATTACAGCAGAATGCTTAAGAGATAATATGCCATCTATAAATTTATTAAGTAAGGTTGGAATGACTAAGGTTAGAGAAGATGAAGAATTGGTTTATTTATCCTTAGATAAGAACATTTAATAGTATAGTGCTTATCATGTAAAAAGTTATAAAAGATAAGGAGAATATTGATAAATATGAAGAAAATTGCTGTAATAGGAAGTGGTGGTTCAGGTAAATCTACATTTTCACGTAAGTTAGGAAACATATTAAATCTTCCTGTACATCATCTAGATACTTTGTATTGGAACCCGGGTTGGATAGAGACGCCAAAGGATAAATGGGAGAGTGTAGTAAGAGAATTAGCTGATAATGATCAATGGATTATAGAAGGAAACTATAGATCAACTATGGATATTAGGTTAAACTCAGCAGATACAATAATATTTCTTAATATGTCAACTCTACTTTGCACCTATAGAATTATAAAGAGAAGATTTATGTTCAAAGGAAAGAAAAGGCCAGATATGACAGAGGGATGTGAAGAAAAGCTAGATTTAGAGTTTGTTAAATGGGTATTGAAATTCAATAAAAATGAAAGACCTAAGGTTTTGGAAAAGCTCAAAAACTATGAAAATAAAAAGAAGATAATAGTGCTTGAGAATCCAAGAAAAGTAGATGAGCTTCTTAGGAATTTAAAAGAAAGTTAGGATGATAAAATTAGACATAATTCATAAAGGTGTAAAGGAGATAAAAGAATGAGTATAATTCATAGTTTTGATGATTGCATGGATGCCATAATAAATCCAAAGGAAGTAATAGAGAGAATTGAAGATTTTCCTAAAGTAGTAGTAGCTACTTTTTCTCATAAAGTAATGGATGTTTTTTCAAAGTTAGAAGGTGTAGTTCAAGTAGGAGTTACAAGGTCAGTAAATGGTGACGTAATTATTTATAAGATGAATTACAAGGGCAAGGATATAGGATTTTATATGACTCCAGTAGGAGGCTCCTTTGCAACAGGTACCCTTGAAGAAATTATAGCTATGGGAGCAGAGAAGGTTATAGTATATGGCTCTTGTGGTTCTTTAGATAAAAATATTACAGCTGGACATTTAATTGTTCCAACTGATGCATATAGAGATGAAGGGGTAAGTTATCACTATATGAAACCAAGTGATTATGTAACTATTGAAAAGGCTAATAAATTGGCAAGTATATTAGATGATTTAAAAATTTCCTATGTTAAAGGGAAAGTTTGGACAACTGATGCAATTTATAGAGAAACCATAGGAAATATGCAAAAAAGAAAGGCTGAAGGATGTATTGCTGTGGATATGGAATGTGCATCACTAGCAGCTATGTGCAAGTTTAGAGGAGTAGAGTTTTTTCAATTTCTATACTCAGCAGATAACTTAGATAGTGAAAAGTGGGAAAAAAGAATTCTTGGTAATTTAGACTTAAGTGAAAGAGAAAGATATATGATGATAGCTTTTGAAATTGCAAGGCAGATATAATTTTGGAATGAACAAATTTTATTGGAGTGGGAAAAGCTCGCATTGGAGAGGGAATTTTAGTTGAACCTAGGTGCAAGAACGAATTGCTATTAAGGGAATGTTAGCTTCTAAGGAGGTTAACTAAATTTAAAATAAAGTAATTAATGTTAAATATCATAAAATAAGTTTAAAATTAATGTAAATAATGTATAATAATAGAATAGAAATTACAATGTTTATTTAGGGGGGAATTTTATGATTATATCAAGTTTGAGTAAATATTCTGATTTGCTAAAAGGATATACTGAGCTGCGACATCAAGAGAATTCATCAATAGTTATAGGGATGATGAATGGTAATTTGATTCAGAATGTTAGAGCATCTTCCAGCGGGATTTCTGCAAGAGCATATGTAAATGGATCATGGGGATTTGCATCTAATTCTAATATTAATGATGAAAACATTAGACAAGTATTAAATATTGCAAGGCAAAATGGGGAATTTTTAAATTCTAAGTCAGTGAGTAAGAATAGAGAGTTAGTAACTACAAACTATTCTATAGAAAAATCCTTTGCTACAAAGAAGGTAAGATTAAGCCAAAAACAGTTAATAGAATTTACTAAAGAAATAGATAATTATATTATAAAAAAATATAGCAATCTGATTAGTAGAAGTATAAGAATTAGTGAATTAAATATGGAAAAAAGTCTTATTACATCTTCAGGAGCTGAATTATATTCATTTTTACCAAGAGCAAATATAATGATAGATTTAGTGATTAATGATGGTAATGGTGTGCCTGTAGAATTATATGAGATGATAGGTGGATTGGGTCAATTTGAAGATAACTTTACTAATCCACAGAATTTGTATGAAAGAATAGATAAGATTTATGAAAGATTAAGAGCAAAGGCTGAGGGAGTATATGCTAATGCAGGCTTAAAGGAGTGCATATTAGCCACAGATTTAGCTGGTATCCTCGCTCATGAAGCAGTTGGACACACTACAGAGGCAGATTTTGTGTTATCTGGATCAATAGCAGGTGAGTATATGGACAAGGAGGTAGCTAGTTCATTAATTACTTTAGTGGACTATGCAAATACGGCTTTTGGAAATACATGTCCAGTACCTATATATATAGACGATGAAGGAACCAAGGCTGAGGACGTAACTATAATAGAGAATGGTATTTTAAAGAGATATATGCATAATAAGGAAAGTGCAAATATGTTTAATGCAGCACCAACAGGAAATGCAAGAGCCTATGAGTTTTCAGATGAGCCTATAATAAGAATGAGAAATACCTGTATACTTCCAGGAAAGGATAAACTTGAAGATATGATTTCTTCTGTGGAGGATGGATACTATCTAATGAATCCTAGTAATGGTCAAGCTGATGCCACTAGTGAGTTCATGTTTGGAGTAAGTATGGGTTATGAAATAAAGAATGGAAAGCTAAGTAAAGCTATAAGGGATACCACTATATCAGGAGTTGCTTTCGATATGTTAAAGACTGTTACTATGGTATCTGATGACCTTACATGGTTAAATGGCGGAATGTGTGGAAAGAAACAACCTATAACTGTAGGTATGGGTGGACCAGCAATGAAATGTAAGATAAATATAGGGGGAAAATAGTATGAGAAATAGAGAAATAGCCTTATATTGTATTAGTAATATAGTTAATCAGGGAGCTGATAAGGCTCAATGTGTTTTTACTCATAGTAAGAAATATGAATTGAATTTTGGAAATGAAGACATTAATCTTTTAAGAACAACAATTGATGCAAATATAGATTTAGTTGCCATAAAAGACAATAAAAAATCTACCATATCTTCAAATAAAATAGATGAAGATGAAATAAGTAAGAAAATAAAAGAGTTAATGGAAATGTGTGAGTCGGCGGAGAGTGATCAGTGTAATGATATTGCAGAAAATCAACTGAAAGAAGAGTTTAGTAATGGAGATACCGAGCCGGACTTAGATAAAATGCATGAATTTACAAGTACTTTTTTAAAGAAGTTAAAGAAAGAGTTTCCACAGGTTAAATTTATGGATGGAACTACCTTAGAGTTTAATAGTAAGGAAACTAATTTTGTAAATTCCAATGGTGTAGATTTTAAAATAGTAGAAGGTATTTATAGGGCTAATATAATTTTCTTAGCAAAGGAAGGTGAAAAGTCTACATCTTTCACAGGTTTTAGTTATGTATTTAATGAATTACCTTTAGATTTTATGGAGTATGCTGATGTTAAACAAAGGTTTAAAGATATAGTTAGTCAACTTACTTGCAATGGAATAAAGGATAAATTTATTGGAGATATAATTTTAACTCCAGAGTTAGTTGGAGAAATGTTATACTTATATAATATAAGTTTCCTTGGTGATAGTTCTCTAATAAGTGGTACAAGTATTTTAAAGGATAAGTTAAATGAGAAGATTGCTAGTGATATACTTACAGTAAAATGTATGCCTGTATGTGATGAAATTGCTAATAAGAGTTTCATAACAGAAGATGGTTATAAAACAGAGAATATAAGTATCATAGACAAGGGTATACTAAAGTCTTTTATCATAGGATTATATGCTGCAAAAAAAACTGGAAAGCAGGTTACTAAAACTGCTTTTAATATAGTTGTGGATAATGGAGATAAGTCCTTGGAAGATATAATAAAATCAACTAAAAAAGGAATAATTTTAGGAAGATTTTCAGGGGGAATGCCATCATCAAATGGGGATTTTTCAGGAGTAGCTAAAAATAGTTTTTATGTTGAAAATGGAGAAATTAAGTATGCAATAACTGAGACTATGATAACCTCAAATTTAAAGGATATGTTTAATAATATAGAGGAAATCTCTATAGAAACTTTAAATACTGGAGAATCCGTAACTCCTTGGATGAAAATTAAGGGTGTAACTATTTCAGGAAATTAAAACAATAAAAGCTCTATGACTGAAGATTTTTAGTCATAGAGCTTTGCTATATTATTTATTAGTCACCTTTAAATATGGAGCCTAATCCTTTAATAGCTAAAAATATTATAAGCATTACTACAAAGATTCCGCCCATACCTTTACCCATTACAATTAAACTTTCCATGAATGCCTCTATATTTATATTCATTACATGCCACCTCCGATTAAGAAGAGAACTAATCCACCAGCTATAACAGATCCTATTTGTCCAGATACGTTAGCTGCAACTGCATGCATTAACAAAAAGTTTTGAGGATCTTCCTTTTGACCCATTTTTTGGATTACTCTAGCGGACATAGGAAATGCTGATATTCCAGCTGCTCCAACCATTGGATTAATTTTATCCTTTGCAAATAGGTTTATAAATTTAGCAAATAAAACTCCACCAATAGTATCAAATATGAAGGCAATTAGACCAAGACCTATAATCATAAAGGTTTGAGAGGTTACAAAGAATTCAGCTTTCATCTTAGAAGCTATAGTAATTCCTAAAAGTAAGGTTACTAAGTTAGCTAATTCATTTTGTGCAGTGCTGGATAACCTCTCTAAAACACCACATTCTCTAATTAGGTTACCAAACATTAAGAAACCTATCAAAGCTACAGAGGTTGGTGCAATAAGACCAGCTATAACAGTAACTATTATTGGAAATAATATCTTTGTAGTTTTAGAAACAGATTTAGGATTGTACTTCATTTTTATCTGTCTCTCGTTTTTAGTAGTTACTAACTTGATAGCAGCTGGTTGAATAATTGGTACTAAAGACATATAAGAATAGGCTGCCACGGTTATGGGTCCTATGTAGTTGCTTTTAAAATAGTTTGCAACAAAAATAGAAGTAGGTCCATCAGCAGCTCCTATAATTCCGATGGAAGCTGCATCTTTTAACGAAAATCCTAATAGTGCTGCTAAAGAAATGGTAAAGAATATACCAAACTGAGCTGCAGCGCCAAATAAAAGCATTTTCGGATTTGTAAGCAATGGACCAAAGTCGATCATAGCTCCAATACCTATGAATAAAATAAGTGGAAACAGCTCATTGGCTATACCCATATTAAATAAATTGTCTATTATTCCAATTTCTTCATGACCATTAATAAATTGAGTTACAGCTCCAGAGAGTGGTAAGTTTACAAGAATTGCACCAAACCCCATTGGTAGTAAAAGTGCCGGTTCAAAACCTTTTTTTATAGCAAGCCATATTAGCCCTGAACCTATACCCCACATTATTAGTTGTTGCCAGGTGAGGGACATTATGCCCTTCAGTAGAAATTCCATGATTAATCCTCCTATATAAGTTGAATATTTTACCATTGTAGTTATAATAAAATAGTATTCCCCAATATATTTATTACAACAACATAATTTTATTACAACGTATACATAATTTCTATAATTGTATTTATATAACATAAAAATAACCTCTAAAACCTCTAATAAACTAAGCCCTTATCAAAGACGTTAGATATTGTTACTTCTTCTTGAAATAAGTGATATATCATTAATTATATTATATTATATTATATTATTCTGGAATAACTTTTTAAAAAATGTTATTATTATATACGTTATACTAATTAATCAAAAAGTGTAATAATTTTTAATTAAAGTTATCAAAAATTTATTTCAACGAATTTATTTTAAGGAGGAAGATTATGAAAATTATTTCAAGAAGGAAGATTATGAAAAAAAGATTTGCAATTATAATGCTGATTACTATGATTATGAGTATTTTTGTGGTCAACGAAACAAAAGCTTATGCTGCACAGTCATTTACACCTTGCCCTCTTAGAGGTCAACAAAAATCTAACTGGTGTTGGGCTGCGTCTACTCAAATGTTGCTTGAAACAAAAGGGTATAATAGGACTCAAAGTGCTATTTGCACGTACATACATGGACAAGTTATAAATAGAGGTGGGAGTGCTAATAATGTTGCAGCTGCAGCAAGATGGGGTTCAAATTACTCTTTAGATTTTGATCTTAATGGACCTTTACCATTTAGTGGTGCAAGAAGTGTTGTTAGTTCAATAAACAATGGGTGGTCTATAGCTGTAGGTTGCTTTAATAGTGATCGTACAATTGGGCATACTATGGTTATAACTGGATACGATACAAATAATAGCTCTGTATGGTTACAGGATCCTCAGGGTACTGTGAATTCTTTTCCAGCACCGGGTAAAGAAACTTGGTGTGGCTATAATGCTCTTGTTAGTGGAAATTATAGTGGTACAAAATTTAGTTATCTTAATATAAAATGGCTCACCAGCGTAAATTAATTAATAAGGAGAATGAATATGAAGAAAATAGTTGCTTTAACACTTTTAATAATGACGGTATTAACAACACCAGTATCAGCTGAAACTAATGATGTACAAAATCAATCAGACAAACAGATATTGCTTTCAACAGAAGAAAATGATAGTTTTAATAATACTATTGCCGATGTATCTCCAGATACACATATGGTAATTGAATCATATAAGAGGAGACAAAAAAATAATAGAAGTTTACAAGCTATAGAAGATCCTAAAGATATAAAAGCAAGAAATAATATAAAAATATATGCATTTGCTAATATTTTAGCATCTGACTTTTATAAAACTTACGAAGAAAAAGGTGATTTGGATGAATTTATTGCTAAACAAAATGCTATTATAACAGTATATAGAGATAGTGAAGAACAATTTATTGACTCTATATTATTTGTAAAAGACGAGCCAGGTGCCGAAAAAACAATAGAAGGTTGGGCAAGTATTTCTTCTGGAAGTCTTATAATGGCAGAAGAGACTATCCAATTTTTATCTAATGAGAAAAATATAGAAGATTTATTAGATAGTATAAACATAAAAAAACCTAAAGATTTAAAAGTTGTTGTTGGAATTGAAGGGTTGAATGCAGCATTATATTTAAAAGAAAATGGACAACAAATAATAATTCCTTTAAGCGATGGGGTTACTTATGATGAAAATGATGAAAAGGTTGAAACTTGTAAAAAGTTTACTCCATATTTAGCAGGTGATTTTTTTAAAGCTAGAAAGACATCAGCATTAGAAAATCAAAAAAAAGCTGAAGAAGAAGCATTGAAGCCACTTTTCGACAGGTGTACGGGTTTAAGTGGTGCCATAAATTATGAAAACCTTAAGCCAGCAAATTTATTGGCTATAAATACTACTGAAGTTAATAAAACTTCTGAATATAATTACTATCCTTTAATTGTTGGTAGTAGCATAGTTCTTGTAGGTATTTCATTGGGTATATTATATAAAAGAAAGACATTAAGAGGTTAACAATAATTAATTAAAGAAATAAAATAGCATAGAAATTAATATATTTTGTTATTGCAATTTATATACATTAAAATGCAAACTAATTATATAAATTAATATGGAATAATCCTTAACACTAAAGGGATAGTTCATTAATATAACTAGGTTACCAATAAGTGTAACTTTAAAGCTTAGTTAATTATGAAATATCCCTTTTATTTATTAAGTAGTTAAGTAATCTTTTAGTGTTTTTATAATAAAATCTATGTTTTCATAACTAATCCAGTAGTGAGTAACAAATCTCATTAAGCCATCTTCTACATCACAAACCTTTATACCTCTTTCTAAAAGGTGTTGAACTAAGTCTTGAGAATTTACATAAGTAGGTAATTCAAAGAATACCATATTTATGTGTAGGTTATCTTCCATTACTTTAAATCCAGGAAGTTTTGCTAGTTCTTTAGATAAGTATACAGCTTTCTCATGATCTGCTTTTAGGTTTTGTCTCATATCTTTTAATGCCACAAGCCCGGCAGCAGTTATTACACCACATTGTCTTAAGCCACCACCCATTAGTTTTCTATATTTTTTAGCTTTATCAATAAAATCTTTACTACCTGCTAAAATAGATCCCACAGGAGAACAAAGTCCTTTTGATAAGCAGAACATTACTGTATCTACATTTTTAGTGATTTCCTTTACATCTACATCAAGATAAGCAGCGGCATTAAATAATCTTGCACCATCTAGATGAATAGGTAAATTATATTTATTAGTAACTTTTCGTATTTCAGCCATATTTTCTAGAGAAATAACTCTTCCATTTGAATGAGAATTTTCAAGACATATTAAGGCTGTATCAGGATAATGGATATCTTCTTCTTTTCTTATGGTTGCTTCTATTTCACTAGGTGAAAGTTCACCCTTATTGCTATTTAAGGTTCTAAGTTGAACTCCAGCAATAATTGATGCTGCTCCAACTTCATGACAAACTATATGACAGTCATTTCCTAGAATAACCTCATTCCCTTGTCGACAGTGAGTAAGTAATGAAAGTTGGTTACCAAAGGTTCCACTAGGAACAAATAGTGTAGCTTCTTTGCCTACAAGTTCTGCAGCATATTTTTCAAGTTCTACAGTAGTCTCATCATCTCCATATACGTCATCACCTACAGTAGCTTCGTACATAGCCTTTCTCATAGCTTCCGTTGGTTCTGTTACGGTGTCACTTCTTAAATCGATAAATTTCATACATATACCCCCTACGTCATAATTAAATTGTACTATGAGAGGGATTAAAAGTCTAGAATATGTGAAGTGTAAATAAATACCTAAGACTATAGTATTATTTAAGGAGTTTTTGTAAATATACTTAATATGATTTAAAATCAATTATAGGTTTTAAATTACATTAGATTATAACTTATAAAATAATGGAGGAAAAAAATGATAGATGTGTGTTTATTAGGTTGTGGAGGATCTATGCCAATGCCGGAAAGAAATCTTTCGGCCACTTTAATTAATTATAAAGGTAGAAAGATACTTATAGATTGTGGTGAAGGGACTCAGGTTTCTATGAAGATGGTGGCATGGGGGTTTAAGTCCATTGATATTATATGTATTACTCATACCCATGGAGATCATATCATAGGACTTCCAGGGCTTCTTTCAACTATAGGTAATAGTGGTAGAACTGAGCCTTTAACTATAATTGGTCCTGAGGGAATTACTAGGGTTGTAAATGGTCTAAGGGTTGTTGCAGAATATTTACCCTATGAGGTAAATATCATAGAAACCTCTTCAAGGGTAGAGCTTAATGTGTCAAAGGATGGGATACATGTGGCAGAGAATACTAAACATAGAAAAATTCATAGTAGTGAAATAATATTAAACGCTATAGATGTAGACCATTCATCACCTTGTAATGGATATAGTTTTTATTTTAAAAGAGAAAGAAAGTTTAATGTAGAAAAGGCTATGGCAAATAACATTCCTAAAAGTCTATGGAGTAAGCTACAAAGGCAGGAAGAAGTAACTTTTGAAGGGAAAACATATACTGCAGATATGGTATTAGGAGATGAGAGAAGGGGAGTTAAGATTAGTTTAATAACTGATAGCAGACCAATGGATTCAATGATAGAATTCATTGCAGAAAGTGATTTGTTTATCTGTGAAGGCACCTATGGTAAGGATGAGGATATAGACAAGGCTATCAAAAATAAGCATATGATTTTTAGAGAATCTGCCACACTAGCTAAGGAAGGGAGAGTTAAGGAGCTTATATTAACTCATTTTAGTCCTATTATGGGAGAACCAGCACAGTTTATAGATAATGCTAAAGAGATATTTGAAAATAGTATTATAGGAGAAGATAGGATGGTTAGAGCATTAACTTATATGAACTAGAATGAATTATTCATTAAATTTATAGTATTATAACTCTATATATTGTAAAATGTAGAGTATACTGTTATATTACGTAAACATAAACTGTAAATATGAGTAAGTTGAAATTGATGTAAATGTAGTTCTAATTATTGCTGGAGGTCTAAAATGGATAATACTATTAATAATGATAAAATTAAAGATAAACCTAAAAACTATAAAAAGGAGTACTTAATAGGGATATTTATTTTAATAGGATTTATATTTCTTCAATTATTTGTTTCTGGACTTCATGATATTTATGATGATTCGCCAGTGTTTTGGATTATACTTATGGTATGTGGTATTGGATTTCATAAGAATAATTGGAAGGAATATATGATATTTATTTTTCCAATACTAAATTTTTTTATATTTAGATTTTTTTATATTTATATTCCTAACTATATTATAATTTTTATAGTGTTATCAGTTTTAACTATTTTTTATGCAGTTAAAGAAAATTCCTGTAGAAAGAAAATTAAAATTGCTTTAGTTATAGTTCTAGGTATATTGTTATTTTCCACAAACTACTATCTTTATTCTAATCGAATAATAAAGGATGGCAATTTAGAGGCAGAAATAAAACGTTCACAGGAAATAAAAAAGCCTGCCTTTCTTTCTTTAAAACAAGGTGAATTAGATGAAATAGATAGTATTTGGATTAGTACTGTTAGTAAGGTAAAAAGCTTAAATGGTATTGAGCATATGAATTATCTTAATACACTTTTTATAGATGATGAAGGTTTTATTATGGATTATAGACCTCTTCTACAATGTAAAAATCTAAAACGAATGTCTATCTGGTATGGACATCTAAATAAATTAGGAGAGCTTGATACCTTTGGAAAATTAGAAGACTTAGAAATTATTTTTCCTAAGAAAGGTTCTTTAGAGGATATGCCATATTTTCCAAATGTAAAAAATCTTGATATTCAGACTAAGAAGCCTATTAGCCTTTCAGGTTTGAAAAATTTCCCCGAAGTTGAGAAGTTTTCACTATCTGTTACAGGGGTTCCCAATTTGGATGGTATAGAAAACCTTACTAATTTAAAAGAAATTACACTACATGACAAAGTTATTGAGAATTATGATAAATTGCTTAGTATACCTACATTGAAGAAAATATCATTATATTCACCACTTAGTATTAATGAAGAGCTTATAAAAGCAGCTAAAGCAAAAGGAATAGAAATTGAGATTATGGAGTAAGTTAATAAAATATTTCAATAAATTTCAATAATATGTAAGATGAACTTATGAATAATAAATATTAATAATAAATATAATAAATACCTATGGATTAAAATACTGTTGTGTGCCTAGTCCATAGGTATTGTTTTGTTTTAAAAACTATGTTATATAAGTTTTTTATTAAGTTATTTTTCAATATTATATGTCATAAAATTAAATTCTTTATGACTTTTTAAATATGTAGACATTAAGCTTATTAGTGGTAATAAAATTAAATAAAAAGAGAATAAAATAGCTCTTGCATCTACACCTAAAGTGGTTAAAGGTACTAATACAGCTACATTCCAAGGTATTAATGGAGCTATTACAATAGCTGAATTTTCTAGATCAAGTGCCAAGTGTTCTTTATCATAACCTAGTCTAATATAGGTATCATTCATAGTCATTTTTGTAAGCATTACTGCCAATACTTGAGTACAGCCAACCATGGAACTAATGATACTAGTTATTATAGTAGTGAGAAATAAAGTATCAAGTCTTTTTATTTTATTTAAATATTCTTCTATAAAATCTAGCAGATTAGCCCCTTGAAATATTCCAGTAAGTGCTGAAGAGAGAAATACTATAAAGGCTAATTTTATCATTGATATTATACCTCCACCCTTTATAATGCTATAAAGAGGGTTATCAATAGGTAATTGAAAACCAAAGATGGCAGTTTTAATAATTTCACTAAAAGTAGTATGTTGAAAAATGAAGGATATAATTGCAGCTACAGTCATACTGACAAACATAGAAATTTTCACTTCAATTTTAAAGAATGATAGTACAATTATAATTAATGCAGGAAGCAATGCTATTATATTTATATTAAAAGTTTCAGTTAGCTGAGATAATATATCTGAGTTACTATAATTTACAGGCATGAATAAGGATAGAATTAAATATAAACCTAGAGATAATATTAAGGGCATTAAAGAAGTTTTAGTCATTCTCTTAATATTATCGTAGACATTGGTATTTGTAATCGATGCAACTAGATTTGCACTGGAAGACATAGGCGATGATCTATCTCCAAGATAGGCGCCAGAAAGAATTGCTCCAGCTATTATAAGGGTATTACCACCACCAGCTCTAGCCATTACTATCAAAGAAATACCTACAGTACCAATGGTACCAAAGGAAGTTCCGAGGAGCATAGATATAAAAGCTGACAAAATAAAGGCGCTTACAGCAAAGAAGCTTGGAGGAATAAGATTAATTCCATAATAAACAATTGAAGGAACTGTACCAGAAATCATCCAAAGAGAAACGATTGCTCCTATTAGAATAAATATTTTTAATACCCCTAAGGATTCTTTGCCTCCTTCAATTAAATATCTAAAACCATCCCTAATAGAGACACCTCTTTTTATTGCTATAATAAAGAATATACATAGTACCATGAATAAAGATATAACAGTATCTATATTTCTAAATACTCCTGTTATAAATATAATTGTAGAAATGATTAGCCCTAAAATTACGTCCATAAAAATCCCCCATATAAATAAATTTCACTTATATATTATCTTTAATAGTATGAATTTACAATATAAAAAGAGATAAATTTATAGTCTACTGATTTTGAAAATATAGTAAATTTAGAAAGTGGAATTCTATGGAATAAATTTATTTTCATTTTATGGGATTATTTGGATGTATTTACGTATATTATATAGAGAATATTTTAGGGAGTGATTGTTGTGAGAAGAAAAGTGATTCCTGTAATAATTTTTGCAGTAGCAGTTTTTCTTGCTGGTTGTGGTAATAAAAATAGTGAAGAAGATAAGAATATTCATGTAGATACTAATATAAATAATAATAATGTTGTAACAAACAACGCTGATAATACCTTAAAAGAAGAAAAAAATACAGGTTCTAATGAAACTACTAAAGAGAATATTACTACTAAACCAGAAGAAAGTAATAATAACCATAAGTCAAGTTATAGTATAGATGACTATTTTAAATTTAAGGGAAATGTAAAATACAGTTATACTGGTACAAATTCAGAGTATGCAGAATATGTTACCTATGTTGATTATATAAATGGTAATAAGGTTCAACTAAGAAGTAATAATGGAGGAACAGAAGCGGTCACAGTTTTACAAAATAATAATGGAGAAATTGCAAAAATATTTGAAAGAAATGAGTGTTATTATAGAGAAAATTTCACCAATAAACCATATAACGTAAGTGAAGTATTGCTAAAGGAGCCACTAGTGGTAGGTACTACATGGAAATTATCAGATGGAAGTAAAAGATATATTTCAAAGGTAGATGTAAAGATTTCAATAGGCAGTGGAGATTGTAGTGCTCTTGAAGTTACCACAGAAAATACAAATGGACAAATTGATTTACAGTATTACGCTGTTAACAAGGGGTTAATCAAATCTATTTATGATATTAAAACCATGAAAGTTACTTCAACTTTAAAAAGTATAGAAGAGAATATGAGATTAAATCAAAGTATAAGATGTTATTATCCAGATGAAAATTATAAAATTCATTATGAAGATAAAAAACTTACTTTTTCCACTAATGATATAACTAAAATTGCTATTCAAAATTTATTTAAGAACTTTCCAGGAAATAACAAGGGCCAATTGTTAGGGAAAAATGTAACTATAAATAGTTTATATTTAAATGATGATGGCATGGTATATATAGATTTTAGCAGTAATTTTGTAAAAGAAATGAATGCAGGCTCAGGATTTGAAAGTGCTATCTTAGAGAGCATTGTAAATACTATAGGAAAATACTACGGAGTTAATAAAGTTTATATCACTATAGATAATAAGCCTTATAGTTCAGGTCATATAGTAAAAGTTAAGGGTGAGTATTTTAAAGTAACATGTGAATAAGTTTAGGAAAAAATTATATAAAAATGTGTTGAATATTAAAATGATATAAAAGATATTTAAAAAGTGTTATATTAGATAAACAATTTCATCAAAAGATTACTCAATGGTATCTTTTAGGTGGAATTGTTTATTTTATGTAAAATATAATAACAACAGAAAAACCAACAATAGATTTATAAATACAATAATTTATTATAAAAAGAAAATTAATTTAATGAATTCAGAAAATTTATTAAATTATAAAACATTATATCAAACAGTAAAATAAACATAGAAAAGTTAAGATAATTATTATATAAGTCAAGGGGGATATAAAGACAATGAAAACGAATAACAGTTCTCAGGAAAAAAGACCTAGCTTTGGAGCAGCAATATTTATAATACTTTTCCTATGTATTGCAATGGCTTTACAAATTTTTGTTTTTAAACAAAACTATGCTACTCATATTACACTTATAATAGTAACGGCTGTTGCTGCAGTAGTAGCATTAATGTCTGGATTTTCGTGGAAGGATATAGAAGATGGAATTGTGTATGGATGTAATATTGCATTAGTACCAATGCTTATCCTTATGCTTGTAGGAGTTCTTATTGCTACTTGGATTGCAGCTGGAACTATACCAACTCTTATATATTATGGATTAAAAATAATATCGCCATCATTCTTTTTAGTTACATCAGCATTAGTTTGTTCTATAGCTTCAGTTTCAACAGGAAGCAGTTATACTACAGGAGCTACCTTTGGAGTTGCATTTATGGGAATAGGAATGGGATTAGGAATTCCAGCACCATTAACAGCAGGTGCAGTAATTTCAGGAGCTATTTTTGGTGATAAAATGTCTCCATTATCAGATTCTACTAATTTGGCAGCTGGTGTGGCAGAAGCTAACCTTTTTGATCATATTAAATCTATGTGTTATACTACAGGACCAGCTTTTATAATATCATTAGTGCTCTATGCATTTATAGGGTTTCAATTTAAAGCGGATGCTATAGATGCTTCACAAATTAATATTATACTTAACGGATTGAAAGATAACTTTACATTAAATCCAATAATGTTAATTCCACCAATTATAGTTGTTATTTTAGCAGTAAAAAAGGTTTCTGGACTTGCAGTAATGGTTATAGCATCTATTGTGGGATTAATATTTGCTGTGGCATTTCAGGGGTTTGGAATTGGAGAAATGCTTGGATTTATGAACGATGGATTCGTTTCTAGCACGGGAATTGCAGAGATCGATGCACTTTTAAGTCGAGGAGGACTTCAAAGCATGATGTGGACAATATCTCTAGGCTTTATTGGAATAAGTTTTGGTGGACTACTAGAAAAAACTAAAGTTTTAGGAGTTTTATTAGAAAAGATGTCAGGGCTAGTTAGTAAACAGGGAGGATTAATTACTACACATGTTATTTCATCTATTGCAGTTAATTTATTCTCTGCAAGTCAATATATAGCACTAATAATACCGGGTAGAATGCTTGTACCTGCTTATAAAAAACTTAAAATTCTTCCTCAAGTTTGTTCAAGAACTTGTGAAGATTCTGCAACGGTTACTTCACCATTGGTTCCATGGGGATTATGCGGAGTATATTTTTCAGGAGTTTTAGGAGTCTCTACCCTTGAATATATACCTTATGTATTTTTAGCATTACTTTGTCCTTTAATTACAATTATATATGCATATACTAATAAATTTGTATTTAAAGAAGGCGATATAAAATCTTCAAGCACTTATGAAAATAAATCTGTATAGTTAGAGGTATATACTTATGAAAAGAACAGCAATAGATTATATAAATAAAGAAAGTGTTACGTGTCTTTTAAAAACACTTGTTAATATTCCGAGTCCTTATTTTCATGAAAAGGAAATTATGGCTACTGTTTATAACTGGCTAGAAGAGCATAACCTAAGCCCACAATTTCATCACTATAATGAGATGAAAATTACTCAATTTCAAGGACTAAATGTTATAGGTACTATTAAGGGAAAAGAACATGGACCTAAAGTTTACTTCAATGGACATATAGATACTGTAAATCAGTGTAATGGTTGGGATACGGACCCTTTTAAAGCTGTAGTCAAAGACGACAAGCTTTATGGATTGGGAGCTTTAGATATGAAATCAGGAGTGGTAGCTATAATGCTTGCACTTGAAGCATTCAAGTCACTTCATAATGATTTTAGTGGAGAAATTGTTTATTCAATTGTTTCTGACGAAGAAGGACCATATGGATTAGGTACAGATGCGGTTATAAGGGATGGTATTGCAGACAATGTTGATGTGGCAATAGTAACAGAACCTAGTAGTGGATTTTGTAAGAAACCTTTTCCCTGTGTTTGTTTAGGGGCAAGAGGTGGATTCAATTATATTGTAACTTTAAAGGGAAAATCATCGCATGCAGCAAATCCTGAAAGAGGAATAAATGCATTAGTCGATTCTGCAAAATTAATGATCGAGCTTGAAAAGTCATCGCTTATTGAAGATGAAAAGTTGGGTAAGGGTTCAATATGTATTTTAGGATGCAATAGCAAAAATGAAGCTTGTAGTGTACCAGATGAAGCATCTTTTACAGTATTTAGACATGTAGTTAATGGTGAGGATGAAGATTATGTTAAGAAAGAATTATTTAATGCAGTAGCAAGAGCTGGTATTAGTTCTAAGGTCGAATATTCATTAAGAAAACATCCTAATGAAGAGACTAAGGGGTTTCTTCCATATACTATTGATGAAAATAATCCATATGTTGAGAAATTCATAGAAAGCGTGGAGGAAGCTTCTAAGAAGAAGTGCACTATTGACTATTTTAAAAGTATAGGAGATTTTAATTATGTAGGTTCAAGATTAAAGGTTCCAACTATAATATTTGGTCCTGATGGAGGTAACTATCATACAAGTAATGAATATGTGATAATAGATACTGTAACAAAAACAGCTTTGTCTATTTACAATTATTTATGTAACCTTCTATGTAATTAGAATTCTGTAGATTATTAAAAGATTTTAAGGAGAGGTAACGTTAAAAGTTTTATCAAAACATTTTAACGGCCTCTCTTAAATATGTATTAATAAAATTATAAGTGTTATAATGGAGTATATAATGAGAATTCGAGGTTGTTAATATGGCTGACTTAATTTTATATAATGGGAATATAATAACTTTTTCAGAGATACAATCCTTTCAGTGGATTGCAATTAAAAATAAAATAATAACACAAATAGGATTTGAAGAAGATTACTTACATATAGCAGATAATAACACAGAACTAATAGATTTAAAAGGAATGACTGTGCTTCCAGGATTTTATGATAGCCATGTTCATCTTGTTCAAACGGGATTGAATTCTATCAGTGTTGATTTAAGCAATGCTACAAGTTTTGATGAAATTTTTAAGCTTATTAAAAGGTATTGTGATACTGCACCAAAGGATACCTTGGTTAGAGCAACAGGTCTAGATGAAACTAAACTTAAAGAGAAGAGACTTCCAACAAGATATGAAATTGATAAAGTTTCTCCAGATCATCCAGTTTGGATAAATAGAAAAGAGTATCATACTAGTATTTTAAATTCCTTAGCATTACATAAATTTACTATACCTTTAAATCTTAAAGGTGTAGTAAAGAATGAAGCTAATATTCCAACTGGTGTCCTTACCCATACTGCTAATGCATTAGTTAGAAAGCAGATATTGGATAGTATTAGTAATAAAGCACGATTTTCTGCAGTAAATAATACTTTAAAAAGTGCTATTGCTAAAGGTGTAACTACAATTAATGCTATGGAGGGAGGATATACTTTCCATGATAAGGATGCAGAGTTTATTTATGATACAAAGGATGATTATCCAATAGATGTTATATTATTTTATCAAACTATTAATGTAGATAAGGTGATGGAGAAAAATTTAAATAGAATTGGTGGAAGTATTTTTTTAGATGGATCTTTTGGATCAAGAACAGCAGCGTTACGTGAACCATATGAGGATGATGTTACCAAATCAGGTATATTATATTATACCCAAGAAGAATTAAATGAATTTGTATTGAAATGCTATGAAAATAATATTCAGTTAGGTACCCATGCTATAGGTGAATTAGCTATTGAGCAAATAATTTCTGCCCATGAATTTGCAAATAGTATATATCCAAATAAAAATCTTCGTCATCGAATAGAGCATTTTGAACTTCCATCTAATGAGCATATTAATCGTGCAAAAAAGTTAGGATTGATTGCATCTGTTCAACCTACCTATGAATATTTTTGGGGGGGAAAAGGGAAGATGTATGAGAAGCGATTGGGAAAAGAACGAACTAGAAAGACAAATCCATATAGAACTATGATTCAAAATAATCTTATAGTTTGTGGAGGCTCTGATAGTGATGTAACTCCTATTAATCCATTACTAGGTATTTATTCTGCAGTAAATCATCCTAATGAAAATGAGAGAATAACTGTGTTAGAAGCTATAAAGATTTTTACTATTAATAGTGCCTATGCTGTATTTGAAGAGAATAAAAAGGGATCTATAGAAGTCGGAAAATATGCTGATTTAGTTATATTAGACAAAAATCCCCTTAGCATAGATTCCAAGGAAATTAACAATATAGGTGTTGTTGCAACTATTAAAGAAGGTAATATACTATATGAATGTCGACTTAGACAGGATACTTATTAGTTAGTAGGTGATAAATATTGAGTAGAGTTCATATATGTGTTTTAGGTGAAGTAGATATCAAAGTAGATGGTGTAAGTGTAACCGATAAGCTTAGCAATAAGGCTATAGGATTACTTTGTTTTTTATGTACTAATAAAGGTAAAAAATTTACTAGAGATAGGCTTTGTACGTTTTTTTGGAATAATACAACTATTGAAAATGCTAGATATAATCTAAGATATAGCCTTTGGGTATTACGTAAAATATTTAATCGCGAGGATTGTGATTTATTTATTAGTTCAAAGGATAGTTGTATGATAAATCCAGAATTTGATTATTATATAGATGTTCTACATATTAATTTTATAATGGGGAATTTAACCAATGAAGAAAATCCTATATTATCTTTAGAAAAATGTAAAGATATTTATAATGGTGAATTTCTTCAAGGGTTTTATTTGAAGAATTGTCCTGATTTTAATGATTGGATTTTCTTTGAGAGAGAAAAATATCAGGAGTGTTATAGCACATTGTTATTTAAATTAGCTAAGCTATATTCAGAAAATAGTATGTATAGTGAATCTATTGTAGTATTAAATGAAGTGCTAAAAATTAATCCCTATAGAGAAGATGTTTATTTGGAGTTAATGAATTTATATATACAAACTAATGATATACAAGCTGCTTTAAAGGAATATAAGAAATGTGAGTATATTTTAAGAGAAGAGTTAAACATACGTCCTAGTGAAGAAGTTATAAGCTATTACAAAAGTATTATTTGTAATAGTGAAAATACAAAAACAAATTTTTATAGGGTAGATAAAGTTAATGTGAATAATGTAAAAAAGACTAGTATAATTGTACAATGTTATCCTATAAATGAGATTAAATATTTTGGAATAGCATGTATAGTGGAGAAAATTATGCAGAGGTATTCAATTGAGCAGTTAATGGATTTAGAGGAATTTATTCTAAGTGATTTGCTAAGAATACAGCCAAAAGTTTTATTAATAAATAAAGATCTAAGAATTAAAGATAACTTAAACTATTATAACGAAGAGAATAGAATTTATTTTTCTTTCGAAAGCTTGCTTTTATATATTGAGAAAATTTATCCTATAGAAATTCATATTAAAGATGTCAGTAATATTGACGATATATCGCACAATATACTTAAATTATTTAGTTTGAAAAACCCAGAATGTAAAATAAGAATCTTAGTAGACGGTAATAAAATTATATTATAGATAGAATCAAAATAAGACTTTAATAAGAATAATATAATGAGTATTATCAGATATATATAATTCTATAGGAAAAAATTTCATGAATAAAAGGTGTTGACTATTAAATTAAAATAGGATACTATGATAACAGTTAAATATGAATTTACAAATGCAACGAAAAGGGAAAGTAATTAGTATAAGTTATTACAGAGAGGGTTAATTTGCTGAGATAACCTATAATAAGTATTAGTGAAGTGCCCCTTGGAGCAGAAAAGCCGAAGCAAGTAGGTTTTTATGGGAACTCCCATTACAGAGTTAGGGTATGTAGTACCTAAATTGAGATGGATATTTTTATATCTAATAAGAGTGGAACCGCGGAAGTATACCTTCTGCCTCTGTATATTACAGGGGCAGAAGGTTTTTTGTTCTATAAGTTTATGGTAAAGTTAGTAGCTTATAGAATTTTGCTGGCCAGCAAAGAACAAATAAAATAAGGAAGCTCTACTAAAATGCTTATAAGTAAATTCAAAATTACTAAACAAAATAAAAATAAAAGGAGATTTTAAAATGAATATAAATTTAATATTAGCAGTAATACTATCATTA
>NZ_DHYX01000006.1:49472-49619 GCF_002414285.1 Clostridium sp. UBA5119
CAGTGTTTACCATATATGCAGTTGAAGAAAAGACGAATAAATTTACTTATACTACATTAACAGCACTGGCTTTAGGAGTTATTTTAGGAGCAATATTTAAAGAAAACATTTTGTTTTTAGATATAGTTGGAAAAGGTTATATGTCTT
>NZ_DHYX01000074.1:0-5506 GCF_002414285.1 Clostridium sp. UBA5119
TATGGGAGAAAAAACTTGTGCTGAGTATATCTATGAAGATAGTTTTGGATTAAATGGTTTTTTATGCGATATACAGGAGTTGGAAGCTCTAAAATTACAAGGATTAACAAATGACTACAAACAACTTACAAAAACAGAGTTGTTTAAGGCTAGTAGAAGAGATTACATAGGTGATAAAAATAACTATAAAAAATTTATAAAAGTTATTAAGGATAACTATGATATACCAGGAGATGGCATAGAACAATTACTGGAGTTTACATATGAAACATATCAATTAGAAGGTAANNAATTAAGAAGGTTCTTGATAATCTTTCTGTACCAGAATTTTTGGAAAGCGAAATAATTAATGCAATAGATGAGGTTTGTAGGAAAATCCCAGCTTGGAAATATAATGGGTATACAGAAACAGAGAAAAATAATTCTAATAGAGTTAACACAGAAAAGGTAAGAGTTGGAAGAAACGATCCTTGCCCATGTGGAAGTGGTAAAAAGTATAAAAAATGCTGTGAATCTAAGGGATTATAACTTGGTTAGGAAAGCCTTAGATTTATAAAGTTAAATTTAAATAGTATATATAAGTAAATAAACTTCAGAGGAGATAGTACGCTTCTGAAGTTTATTTTTTTGATTTGTTCATAAGAGAAATAGGTTTATATTTACTACATCCATGTAAAATATAGTATAACTTTATAAAAAGAGGAATATTAAAGTTTTTAGCGTATATATAAAAGATGGTAAAAATGTGCTATTAAAATAAAGGATATGGAAAAGCATTGTTAAGCTATGCTGTTAATAGATTGTTAGATAAAGGATATACAACAGTGGCACTTTGGGTAGTTGAAGGAAATTAAGCAAGGTTTCTATATGAAAAGGTAGGTTTTATAAAAGACCGTGTACATGAATTTGTTGTTAAAGGTATAAAGTAGAAAAGAGCGTAATTCATAATTAATCTATTAAATTTCATTTAAAATTACTATTATAAAAAAATTGGTTAAAATGATTATATTAAAATAGTATGGAGGAAAAGTATGAAACTATCAAATAAATGTTATTGTCTAACAGGTTTATCCCATGCTGATTGTTTTTCTGTTAACGCAGGATTTATTATAGGAAAAAAGGAGACTATTATTATTGATTCTGGATTTACTAAAGAGTCAGCTCAGACTATTTTAGGATACGCTAACGCGGTTGCTCCAGAGAATAAAGTATCTTATCTTATTAACTTAGAAGGTCATTATGATCATATATTTGGTAATTCTTTTTTCAAATCTAAAGGAGTAAAAATATTAGCCCGTGAGGGAGTAAGTCTAAAACAAGAGGAGATAGATAGTTATATAGAGGAATGCAATAATGAAATTATAATTGAAAGAAGAAGAAAAAATAAAGAGGCTTATTTATATTTTGAAGGGGTTAAGTCTTTTGAAACAGATATAAAAATTAAGGGAGATACAGAATTAGAAATTGAAGGTGTTAATCTTAAAATATATATAGCCAATGGGCATACAGATAAGAATATAATGGTCTATGAACCAATGGACAAGGTTATATATGTTGCTGATACTATATATTCAGATTTTTTACCTACATTAGCTTTTGGAAATAAAGAATTAAGGCTTGATTGGCTAAAAACATTAAAGTTAATTGAAGATTTAGAACCTGAAATTCTTGTTCCAGGACATGGAAGAGTACTATATAGAGAAGAAATATATAAGGAAATATCAAGGCATAGAGAAATAATACTTAAAAGAATAAATAATCAGTAAAATATAAAGTTTTAGATAGATTTAAAAATGGATAAAGAAAAAACAATATAAGTAAAAATTTATTAAAAAATAATGTTTGGAGAAGATATATTATGGATAGTTGGAAGAGTGATAGAATCGGTTCTGCAGAAAGAGGTAAAAATCCTACAGTAATGGTAAAAATGAAAAGTGGCTTTGCTGTTATAGGAGATAATCAATTTCTGCCTGGATATTGTGTTCTTCTTGGATATCCGAGAGCGAGTTCATTAAATGAATTATCTCTAGAAGAAAGAACTCAATATTTAACTGATATGACATTAATAGGAGACGCCATTATAAAAACATGTAATCCATTAAGAATTAATTACTCTATTTTGATGAATTTAGATCACTATTTACATGCGCATATTGAAGCTCGTTATGATTGGGAACCTGAAGAGAATAAGTGCAGACCATCTTATTTTTATCCAAAGGAACAAAGATATGGTAGTCAGTATGAATATTCAGATGAAAAATATGGAGATTTAAAAACAAATATAACAGAGAATTTGTTGGAATTAATGAAGGAGATTGATTACTAGATGTATGAAAAATATTTTAGTGAGGTGTAGAACGTGATTGATTACAATGAAATTTTAAGAGAAAATTTAATGTTAAAATCAAAGAGGTTAATTTTAAGACCATTCACTATGGATGATATAGATGATGTTTTTTTATATGCCAGTGATGATGTTGTAACAAAATATTTAACATGGCCTTCATATAAGGATATATCAGAAATAGTGGACGTTGTGAAAACATACTATATTGATAAAAGTGGAGTTTTTGCAATTGAATTAGAAGAAGAAGAAAAATGTATTGGATGCATTGATTTAAGACTATATATTGAAGATAATAAAGCGAGTTTTGGTTATGCTTTGAATAGAGGTTATTGGAATAAGGGTTATATGTCAGAGGCTTTAAATCTAATATTAGACTTTTCTTTTTCAAAACTAGAATTGAATCGTGTTGAAGCTACGCACTACATAGGAAATGAGGGCTCTGGTCGTGTTATGCAAAAATGTGGTATGAGATATGAAGGAACTGGCATACAGGAAGTAAAAGTAAAAGGTATTTTCTATGATGTTGTTCACTATGCAATTTTGAGAGAAGAATGGTTAATTGGATATAGTGACTAATGAAGATAAATTTAAGTTAATTGGAGGGGTACATATATGGATATAGTTTTTGAACTAGGACAAGCTGATGATTTTGATGAGTTAGAACAGCTTTATAACGATTTAAATGACCATTTAGCAGAAGGAGTAAACTATCCTGGATGGAAAAAAGGGATATATCCTGTACGGCAAAATGCAATTGATGGAGTTAAACATGGAAATCTTTATGTAGCAAAGCATAATAATAAAATAGTTGGTTCTATTATTTTAAGCCATGAGCCTGAACCTGCATATTATAATGCAGAATGGGGATTTAAGTCTGATTATTCAGATGTTTTTGTAGTATATACATTTGTAGTACACCCAAAGTTTTTGAAATGTGGTGTAGGTAAAGCGTTAATGGATTTTGCTATTGAGCATAGTATTAAGTCACAGGTTAAATCAATTAGATTGGATGTCTATGAAGGTAATATACCTGCAATTAAGCTATATGAAAAATGTGGTTTTAAATATATTGATACCGTTGACTTAGGGCTTGGAAACTATGGGTTGAATTGGTTTAGATTATATGAAAAATTACTTTGACAGTCTGAGTATACTCTATAGTTAAATTATTAAGTATAAAAGTGGGAGGAAATTATGGGGATTAAATGTAAAGAAGTTTCAGATTATTTTGCAAGTTATGGAGTGGAAAAAGAAAAACGATTGGAGTCCATTAGAAATATAATTCACGATATAGTTCCTGCTATAAAGGAAAAAATGTGGACTAAAGTTCCATGTTTCTATATAGATAGAACAACTATTGTTATTCGCGTATTCAATGATCATATAAATATTTTTGTAGATGAAGTATTTCAATATAAAGATGAGTTATTAGAATATAAAATTACACCAAAAGGCGCACTACAAGTATTTGATAAACAAGCAATACCATTTGAAACTTTATCAAAGATATTTAGGGCTTGCTTCACAAGTATGTATTAGGATTCCTATAACTGCCCATCACACCTTATATGATTGTTTGGCTTGTCAGCATATTTGTCCAATGAATTCGGAGCAAAAAGAGAAAATAATTGAAGATATATTTTTTACAGAAGAAGAAACCAATATGTTATTAGAAGGAAAATCCATTGATTCTTTTTCAGCGGACTTTAAGTCGAAAGTGTATATGCTAGGGATTGATCAATGGTATGAAGCAATTCCAAGAAATTTGAAAGTTTTAAAGGCAAGATTTAGATGTTTATTTATCACGTAGACGATTAGGTTATTTAGAAGCGTTGAATTCAATTAAACCAAACTCTGATTTTGTAATAGATGGTTCCTTATCAGTAGAGGCTATAGTAAATCAGGTTTATGAAGTAATAATTATTAGAGGGTAGAGAATTTAAAGTGGGTAGGTGAAATTTTCTTTCCTTGGGGAGATAAACCATGTCATCAAATTAACTTATTTTATAAAGTTACTTTAACTGAAGATACACAAATTCCATTGAATGGAGAATTTTATGGGATTGAAAAAATAGATAATGGCTCATTTAAACTTGAGTTTTCATGGGTATATTTGAAAGATATTTTAACTGTTGAGCTATATCCTACAAATGCCAAAGAGTTACTATTAAATAATTCAAAGCAAATAAAGCATTTTATTTATCGTGAAGAACTATAGATAATGGGCGCAAATTATATATAACTTAAATCAAATTATAACTTAGTATATAAGGATAAGAAAGGAAGATTTTTATGAATTTGCATGTAAGAGAAGCAATTATAAGCGATTATATTGAGATCAATAATCTTGTTAAAGAAGTACATAATTTACATGTTGAAAATAGACCGGATGTTTATATGAATACTGATACTCCTTTGACAAAAGAAGATTTTTATGAGTTATTAAGCACCAGTGACACAAAGGTATTTGTAGTAGAAGATATTAATAAAGAGTTAGTAGCATATAGCATTGTGAAAATTATGGCCCATAGAAGTATTCAGATTCTTAGAACAATGACAGTTGCTTATATAGATGATTTTTGTGTTAAAGCTAGTAAGCAAAAGAATGGTATTGGAAGATTGCTTTTTGATTATGTTGTAAGTTATGCAAAATCAGAAGGAGCTTTATCTTTACAGTTGATTGTATGGGAGTTTAATAAAGATGCTATTAAATTCTATGAATCATTGGGAATGTCAGTAAGAAATAGAAGAATGGAATTAAACTTGGGTTAATATAAATATAAAAAATATAATTTAAAGATAGGTACTGAGAGAAATAAATCCCTTAGTACCTTATTGTTTTTTTATGAACATTTATTATTATAGGTGAGTATAATAATAATGAATCTAATAGAAATAAAATTTCATATAGATAATAGGGGGAAATCATTTATGTCAGAATATTACAATGATGAAAATATCAATCAAATAAATTATACAAATCAAGGTTTAAATATAGACAATAGTGATTATAGTAATGATTCAAGCTATTGTCCAGAGTATCAATATAATTGCTCACAATGTCCTTATTACAATCAATGCCAACAACAGTGTTGCTGCTGTATTGGCCCAACAGGACCACAAGGTCCAAGAGGATGTATGGGACCACAAGGCCCAACA
>NZ_DHYX01000004.1:0-2793 GCF_002414285.1 Clostridium sp. UBA5119
TCCCCCGGTGAGCCACCAAAAGCACTTCATAATGAAGTGCTTTTTTTATATATAAAATAATAAATTTAATTTATAATAATATGAGAAGTAGCATTTTGGTATGGAGGGTAGAGAATGTATAATATATGTAAAGGACAACGAATTTATTTAAGAAATATAGAATTAGATGATGCTAAATTAGTTGCTAAATGGAAAGATGAAATAGTGATGAGAAAAATGTCCGTGGGATTAAATACAAATATAAGTTATGAAAACCAATTTCAAGACATTAAGCTTAGCATAGAAGAAGGAGAAGAATTATACTTAATTATTGAATTAAAAGATAATAATGAGCCTATAGGATACATAAGAATAAATTGGTTAGATGAAAATAAAGAAATGGCTTGGCTTAGATTTGGATTAGGAAGTCGTAGGCAAGAGGGATATGCTAAGGAAGGATTAAAATTAATTATAGACTATTTATTTAGTATTGGAACTCATAGAATTGATGCAGAGGTGTTAATGTTTAACTATCCTAGTCAAGGCACATTAAGGTCAGTAGGTTTCCTTCATGAAGGAACAAGAAGACAAGCATACTATGATGGAAAAGAATATGTTGATGTTTTTGTTTTTGGAATTGTAAAGGAATAAATAATGAAAATTAAGTTTTTATATAGGAGGAAAGATAAATGGTAATAGCTCAAGTAGAGATATTAACGAATAAATATGTACAGATTATATTAAATAGTAAATTTTTTGAAGTGTGGAAGTCAATTGCAATAGGAGTAGGAATATTCGTATTGCTAATGTTCCTAAGAAATATATTTGCTAAATATATTATAAAGATATTAGATGGTATATTTAAAGCTTTAAAGATTAAAAGTGCTAGAAAAATATTGAGTGCATTTGAAAAACCTATAAAAATGGCATTTATAGTAATAGGTGTATACATATTTATGAGTATACTAAATTCATCAATGGGATGGAATATTAGCAGTATAATTAATAAATTATTAGGGACATCAATTATAGTATTATTTGCTAATGGATTAATTAACATTACTAATAATTCAGATGATTTTTTATTTAGAGCTACAGATAAATATGATATAAAAGTGAATACTGTATTAATACCTATGATGGCTAAAGGAATAAAGTATTTAATTATAGCTTTTGCAATTATACAAGTAGCAAATATTTGGGGTCTAGATGTAAATGCTTTTATAACAGGAATAGGTTTAGGGGGAGTTGTAATAGCTTTGGCAGCAAAAGATTTCGCAGCGAATATGATGTCAGGTGTCATAATATTTATGGATAATCCTTTTACAATAGGTGATTGGATTAAGTGTAAGGATATAGAGGGAATAGTAGAAGATATTAGTTTTAGAAGTACAAGAGTAAGAACTTTTGATAAAGTGTTAATAACAGTTCCTAACTCATTACTAGTAAATGATTCAATTTTGAACTTTAACAAGAGAGAGTTAAGAAGAGTAACTATGAATATAGGAGTAACCTATGATACAGCTACTGAGCAGCTTCAAAGGTGTGTTAGTAGCATAAAAGATATGCTAAAGAATCATGATGGAGTAGATAGTGAGAGCATTCATGTTAGCTTTAGTACATTTAATGAAAGTAGTTTAGACATAAGTATGTATTTTTTTATAAATAGAGTTGAATTCAATGAATATATGGAAATTAAAGAAGATATAAATTATAATATAATGAAAATTCTAAGTAATGAAGAAGTAAGTATTGCTTTTCCAACAAAAAGTGTGTATATAGAAAATAAATAAAAGGTTTAGGTAGTTCTTATTTGAATTACCTAAACCTTTTATTACTCATTTATAAAGTCAATAATTTCGTTGTATAAACTTCTTACACCATAATGCCAATTTTGATCAGCAGAATACTTTCTATTAATCCATACTAAAGGATCGACACTATCAGGTCTATCCTTAGATAGATTTATAATTGTACGACAAGCAATTTCTGATGCATCTACAATATCAGTATTATAACTTTGCCAGCTACAAAATACATTATAAGGATTGTTAGCTATTTTAGTAGCACTTACATGATCTTGAGGAACAAAACTTTGTTCTTGACCTGTAATAGCAAATAGCAGTATAGGATTAATATTAAAATCTCTACTAACTTCTATTATGGATGAAAGATAAGGTTCATCCTTAAGTATAGAAGATTTACTAGCTAAATAAGATTTTAGTAAGTTTTCATCTATAACTTTATATTTAAACCAATCAGGTAAATGCATAGTTTGGTTTATCGCTTCTTCACTTACTTGATTATTATGATACAAATTTTTATATTTTTGCTGAGACTTTTGTATAGAATAAGAATTATATTCAGAATTATATTTTGAAAGTTCAGTGTTTAATGTATTAGAGTTATTAACTCTATAAGTTATAGATAGAGTATTTATTGATTTTATGTCACTATTGATTAATTTTGTATTTTTATTAGCTGTATTTTGCCATTGCTCTGTGGTTGATAAATTAATAAGTTGTAATACTAATATAAATATAACAACTAGAGGAATAAAACTTTTTTCTTTCTTCTTCATAAATTTAATCACCATATTTCCCAAAATTTTTATTAATAATTATAATCTGTCCAAAAAAAAAAAAAATATTCAACTTATATATTTTTTAAAAAGGTAAGAGGTAATTAATTTTAGACAATTGTAATTATTCATTTATACTTATACCAATAAACAATATAAGTAAATGAATGATATAAATGTATAAATACAATTAATAGATTAAATAAACAAATCCTAGTGTATCAACATTAGGA
>NZ_DHYX01000022.1:0-10164 GCF_002414285.1 Clostridium sp. UBA5119
TATGAATTTATATTCTCTAAATATTTTATTTGTGTTAAATTAATTTATTGTATTTTCATTTAATATTAACTAATTTATTTTATAAATTACCTATAATATATTAATTAATTCCACTTTTGGTAATAAAACATATAAATATTTATGATGCTAATTAACATTCATCATTTTATATAATTCATTTTCTTCCTTGGCAATTCTTGTCTCTATAGCTTTTAAAATACTCTGAGTTTCTTCAACGAATCCCATTAAATTAGCTTCAATTTTATTCTTAGTATTAAATTTTTTTTTATAACTAGTGAATACTTGTGAAATTTCACCCATTTCATTCATATATAAATTAGCCATTTTCTTAAGTGATAAATCTTTACCATTAATCAAGGTTGGATATAAAAACTTATCCTCTGATGTTAAGTGAATTTGTAATTTTCCTGCGAGTTTATTTATATGACTTGCTGCTTCCATTGCATTTAATACCATAACATTTTTATTTATCATTTCTTTTATTAACCTTATTTCATCTGATATATCTCCGTGTTGTCTCATTAAATTATTTAAATTCATGGTGATACCCCCTACTGATTTACTACCTTTATTATAAACAAAATGTAGTATAAGTTATGTACCATTTGTTACAACTTTTAGTATATATTCTACATTTTAATTAATATTAGAAAAGGTCATATCAAAATAATCTATTAATCTTAAATTAATATATTTTGATATAACCTCTTATTTTCAATTTATAACTGTTTTTATATAATTTTTACAATGTTCTGCTACTCCATTTGCAGCCATCATTGCACTTTTTATTGCGCCTTGTATCCAACCATGTTCCTGCGAAATATGTTCACCAGCAAAATATACTCTATTGCCATATTCAGGTTGGCTAGAAACATAGGAAAATAGTCTTTTTTGGCCAGGCATATAATAGCAAACAGCTCCAAAAAATCCTTGTTCATTATTCCATTGTATGGTTTTATTATCCAATACTATATCATCAAGATATCCTTTTTTGAGTCCTTGGACATGCTCTACTTGGGTTTTTATCCATTCTAACCTAGTTATTGGTTCCAAATTACCAAGACGCACTGCATCTCTAGCTAAATTATAGGATGCCATAAGAACTCCACCAGCCCCTTCATAACTTTTATACTCTCTTCTCACAGAAGGTATTACCTGACTTTCCAGATCAGCAATATTGTACTCAATATTATAAGATGGGAACCATATACTTCCTACTGGCAAGTCTGTATAAGAGGCGCCACCTATTATTGCTTTACTAGGTCCCCCTTCTTCCCAAAATTTCTCCTTACACATAAAAATAGTTTTTTGTCCTGCTATATAATTAACCTCTTTAATTGCTTGCATTTTACCTGTACTAAACATAGGGTATACAATTACATTTCGAAGACTAGAAAAAGGAATAGTACATACTACAAAATCAAAACTTTGACGACTAGTAGTGATTTCACCTTCACTACTATATTCTAAAATAACAGTATTGTCTTCATTATTTTTATATATCCCTTTTACTCTAGTTCCATTATTCCAAGTTATCTTACCTAACTGATTCTCTGAAATATTTTTGTATTCCTTTGGATTTAGTGACTTCAACGAGCGATACATAGCAAGGGGTAAATTAACCATTCCTCCATCTATTTGGTATCTAAAAGCATCATCTACAGCATACTGTTCTTGGAGACTTTCAATATAACTATTGTCATATAGCCATCCCGAGAAAGTTGCAATGCATGATATTAATTCTATAGCACCTTCACTTAATCCCCGTTCTTCAAGCTCTCTTCTTATGCTTATACTATCAAAATATTCAATTTCTGGAGAGTAATTTTTTTTATTTTGCAACAACTCTCTTCTTATATCTGGACTGATTTGAAGTAAGCTAGCTCCTAAGCCATAACTTACAAGCTTTTGCCATGGCTCTTGTCTTTCCCATGGTGCTAAATTAAATTCAGGATATATTTTTTCCATAACACTTCTTCCATCTGGATCATTGATAGCTCTTTTATTTCTCACATAAATAAAGGCATTATCATTATTTTGAACAAAAGGTGTTGTTCTTAATTTAAATTGATTTATATACTTCCATGTAGCTTCATGACTTACTGGTATTCTCATAGCACCAAGCTCGCCATAATACCTTTTATTTTTATCAAAATAGTAAGTATAAATTCTTCCTCCTATACGTTCCTTTTGCTGCTCAAATATAGTTATGTCAAAACCCAATTTCCTAAGCTCAAAAGCAGCAGATAAACCTGCAATTCCTCCTCCTATTATACCTACATTAAGCCCCTTGCATTGACCTGGCGATAATATAGTTGTAATATCCTTTGGTGGACTGAGTAGTTCAATTAAATTATAGTAATCTTCTATTCGACCTACTTCTTCTAAAGCAAGCCTTAGCATACTATGCCTTTCCTCGTCTGTAGGATTACTTGGCTGCACAACTTTAATTTCCCTAGCCAAATAGTTTCAACTCCTTTTAGTTCTATAGTAATTATAATATTCTACTTTACTAAAAAGAGTTCTATTATTTAAATATATAATCAAACTAGAAATAACATATTACTGGTGTACCCTGAGTTATAT
The DNA here is from genome assembly GCF_002414285.1 of Clostridium sp. UBA5119. Lineage (NCBI taxonomy): Bacteria > Bacillati > Bacillota > Clostridia > Eubacteriales > Clostridiaceae > Clostridium > Clostridium sp. UBA5119. The sequence continues at coordinate 2,608 of NZ_DHYX01000022.1, forward strand.
ATTCAAATATCTTACTAGCTACACTATATGGAGTATTTATACATCCATGTGATCCATCTTNNTATATTTCTCCTCCAAATTTTGAACGCCAAGTAGCATCATGAATACCGATATCCCCATTGAAAGGCATCCAATAATTAACGGGTGCCGCATAATCTTCTCCTCTTAAGGTTGCATTTTTTTCTTTGTAAGTTAAACTGTAAATACCTGATGGTGTAGCATGTTTACTATCAGCATTGCCACTAACCATAGGCCCTTCTGTAATTAAAACTCCATCATTGTAAAACCATATATGCTGGGTTGTTAAATTAATTTCTACATAGGTATTTCCGAAATCATTTGTACCATAAGCTACAGCTGTTTGAGCATATATAGGTTGTCTTTCTTCCTTTTTCCCATCTTTAATAGCATTAATTAAAGATTCAGTTTCTTCACTATAATTAATTAACCATCCATAGTCACCTCCGCTTACATTTACAGTAGTTCCAAGAGCGGTTTTAAAATTCCTTGTAGCCCCATAGGTATCATATTTAATGGACAGTGAATTTACATATTCTCTTGCCTTTTCTTCATCAATAGATACCTTAAAGTTTTTATCAATATGAAGCCAATTATGAATAGAATCTCCATTTAATACTTCTTTATTATCTCCAAAATTATGAGTAATTACTGAACTTATATACTTATCAAGAGTATTTTTAGCCTTTACCACTTCCTTTGAATTAGCAGTATACTTTGGCTCTTCATAGCACTTAGTTTCATCTAAATTTATTTCGTCTACTTTATTATTAAGTGCTTCCTTAACTTTTTTGTATAGTATATCTTTATTTACCATATTTCCTTGAATCTCTTCTTTAATTACGTATTCATTATTTTCATATTGAATTTTAGCATTCTCAGGTTTAATTATATTGTCATCCTTAAAACAATTTAAACTATGGAACTTCTTTTTTAACAATTCATCATTATAAGATACTTCTTTTTCTAACTTATAATCACTAGTATTAAAAATTCCATAAATCCATCCAAAAGCACTTTGATATTCCTTCAAATCTTCAATTTTATTTTCTAAACTATACTTATATTCAATATCCCTTCCATTTATATTTTCTTCAACATTACCTCTCTGCTCTAATTTTAATATATAAGCTTCACTTTCTGCTAATATATCAGCTTCTATATCTTCCGTGGTTTTTCCAGTAACACTAACTCCATTAATCTTAGTTCCAAAATAAAATCTCTTCATAAAATATAAAGATGTGCTTAAATATATAATTAGCAAAATACTAATGGAAATTATAATACCTATAATTATCCTCTTCTTTATATTCACACTTTTTTCTACTTCTTGATCTTTAATCTCCATAGTAACCCCCTATATAACTAGTAATTGCAAATAAATTTACCCCAACTATTTACAATTAAATAATATTAAAAATACATTCTCATACTATATATACTAATCATACCACATTAAAAGTACAAAAATATAGGTTATACCCATTATTATTAAAGTACAACCTATAAGTTTTAATTTATATCTTTTTCAATCATTAATTTGTAGTCTCTGAAGCAAGAGTAGCTTTATTGAAAGTTTTATCCATATTATCATTACATAATGACTCTGCTTCCTCTCTTGAAATAACATTATTTCTTATCATAGACATTAATACAACTTCACTTCTTTTCTTTGCTCTTTCATAATTTTTGGATAATGCATAGTTTTCTGGTGATTGTGGTAGTCCTGCTAACAACAACGATTGAGATAAAGTTATTTTATTGGGTGATGTATTAAAATATCCTTTAGAGGCTTGTTTAATTCCAGAATAACCATCACCATAATATATTACATTTACATATAACTCTAATATTTCTTCCTTTGAGTAATTATTTTCTAGTTCTCTAACCACAAAAATTTCTGCAATTTTTCTTTCCAATCTTTGCTCATGAGTAAAAAATAAGTTTTTTGCTAATTGCTGTGTTATTGTACTTCCCCCCATAATTATTTTTCCAGCATCGATATTGCTAATAGCTGACCTTCCTATGGCTATTAAATCTATTCCATTATGATTATAAAATCTATGATCTTCTACGGATACAATGGCATCTAGAAAATCTTTAGAGATTCCATCTATAGTTATATAATCCTTATTACTTCTTATATCATTAATTTTTTCTTTTACCCCTATATCAGAGGTAGCAGCTCTATATAAAGAATATCCATCTTGCAAAACAAAAACTCCAAGTGCTGTCATGAAAACAATAATCACTAAAGTAAGTTTAACTAATAACTTCTTCATTGCAACCCCTCCTTATAAGTTTATTATACATCCTTTAGTTCCCATGTGTTATCGAAGTAACTTACACTTATCTTACATTTTTGTAATTTACAATTTTATAGGTTAATATAATAATTATTAATTACTAATATTAATTAATATTATAGTCAACTACTAGTGATTTAAAGAAGACTTTAAAATAAAAATACTATCATCAAAGAATTCATAAGTATTCATTAATGATAGTATTTTCCTATTTAATAAAGAGTCTATGGATTTTAAAACTTGATATTGCTCTATTATTTTTACAATTTAAATATTGTATTTCTTTTTAACTATTATATCTATACTTACTAACCTAGAATATAATTCCCCACATTATTGTAGAAACTAAAGTCATTGATAATCCTACTAAAGATTCATATGGTATTAATTTCAAACGCTGTCCTATGCTCATCCCTGTTGCTCCTGCTGTTGCANNAACCATCGCCGCTCCTCCTATAGGTGATATACCTACACCCACTATGGCTTGTGAGAATGTAGCTGATGCTATAGTTGACCCTGAGGTTGTTGAAGCTGTAGCAGCACACATTAATATTCCAGAAATAGGTGCCAATACAAAGGCTGGCATATTTAGAGCATTAAGCACTCCTATAGTTGTAGCCTGTAATCCTGATGCCTTTATTATTCCTGCTACAGTACCTGTCCCTATTAAAAGTATTGCTACAGGCATCATTTTAGATAATCCAAAGGTTAGATATTCGTTAATATTTTTACCTTTGCCCATAACTAAAACTCCTATAATACCTCCAACTGGCAGTGCTATAAGTGGATCTATTGATATTCCTACTAATGGTCTAAGTGATAATAAAATTATAGTTACAATTGGACCAATTATTGCTGCAAAGAAAGATGGTAGTTCCACCTCTTCAACTTCTTCTATTTTTGTTTCTTTTGCACTTTTATACTTTTTATTAAGTAAGGAAGCCAATATTACTGTAACTATAAGTCCTACTATGGCAGGAATTATATTAGCTACCATTAAAGATGATAATTCTACCCCAAAATTTTCTGCTGCTGCTATGGTATTAGGGTTTGGCGATATTATATTTCCTGCCTTACCTCCACCAATCATAGCTAAAAGTATAACCATAGGTGAATATCCTAATTTCTTCGCTATTGCAAGGGCTATAGGTGCTACTGTTATTACTGCTACATCTATAAATACTCCAACAGCTGTTAGTATCATGGTTGATAACGCTATGGCAAATAGCGCTCTTTTCTCACCTAAGCTTTTTACAATTTGATCTGCAATTTTTGCTGCTGCTCCTGTCTTAATAAGTACTCCTGCTAAAACTCCAGAGGTCACTATACGAAGAATTGCTGGCATAATATCTTTTGCTCCGCTTATCATTACACTTACAGTTCCTTCAATTCCTGCTCCTCCTACTAACCCTCCAACTACTGCACCTAATATTAAACTATATACAGGTTGTACTTTTTTAATGATTAATACTATGGCTACTACAAGTCCAAGAAAAGCTCCTAATGTTGTAATCTGTACTTCCATTATCGTCACCCCTATTTAAGATTTTTATTCTTTCATTGTCTTTATAAGTCTAAAAATTTGTGTCATTGTTGATGTCATATTCTTTATAGCTGTATCTTTATTAACTGCTTCTTCTATAGTCATAGCTGAATTTATTATAGAAAAATAGGCATCTATTCCTTCTTCATTACACTTAACGGCATCTTCTGTAGTGCATCCTGCTACTGCTATTACCTTAACCTTATGTTTTTTAGCAAGCTTAGCAACTCCTATAGGCGCTTTTCCCATGGCAGTTTGATTATCTAGTCTACCCTCGCCAGTAATAACTAAATCTGCATCCTTTATAGCTTCTTCTAACTTAATTTCTTCTAATATTATCTTAATTCCAGATTCTAGTTTTGAATTTAAGAATCCTAAAAATGCAAATCCAAGTCCACCTGCTGCTCCCACACCTTCTGTCTCAGCTATATCTTTTCCTAAGTGTTTTTTAACCACCTGTGCAAAATTTCTAAGGCCTCTATCTAATTCTTTCACCATCTCAAGAGTTGCACCCTTTTGTGGTCCATAAACATAGGCTGCTCCATTTTCTCCGTACAAAGGATTAGTTACATCACACGCTATTTTGAAGGTGCACTCATCTAGTTCCTTCAATTTATTATGTGTTTTTATAGCTTTTATCTTATTTAATACCTGTCCACCAAAACCAACAGGTTCATTGTTTTCATCATAAAACTCATATCCTAAGGCCTGTAGCATTCCTACTCCTGCATCATTAGTAGCACTTCCACCTATTCCAACTATAAAGTTTCTACACCCCTCTTTTATGGCAGCTTTTATTATTTCTCCAACTCCATAGGTAGTAGTTTTTAAAGGATTTCTTAGTTCTGGTGGAACTAGTGAATAACCTGCCCCTTGAGCCATTTCTATTATTGCTGTATTGTTATTTTTTAATATCCCATACTTAGCCTCCACCTTTTCTTCCACTGGACCTGTAACAGATATAATTTTGCCTTCACCATTCATGCCTTCTACTAAGGCATCTACAGTTCCCTCTCCCCCATCTGCTAATGGCATTATTTTTATATCTGAATCACTATCTACATTCAATATTGCTATTTTTATTGCATTAGCTGCTTCAATTGAAGTTAAACTTCCCTTTAAAGAATCTATAGAAATTACAATTTTCATTGCTACCTCCTCCTTTTATCAAATTATATCAAAGGATTTTTGTCACTTCTATGTTACATACAACAAAATAATACGTTTTCACACCTTAATTTTTGTCATATCTAATATTGAATTTTCAAATTTAAAATCCTTCATAAAAATATTTTTACTTATAAATAAAAATATCTCAAAATTGGTTATAATCAATCCTCATTTTTATTTCATTGATACCTATTATTCCATATAGATACAATTTCAATAAAAACTTTAGATTTAATCAATTTTGAGATAATTCATTATTAAAAATTTCTTTGCATTTTGCCTTTTATGATAGTTTTATAGCTAAATAAAGTATTACAGATTCATTAAATTTTCTTGGATTAAATCCTGATTTTTCATATATTCTTTCTAATCTGTACTGAAGGGTATTTTTATGTATATATAGCTCTTCTGCAGTTTGTTTTAGAGACATATCATTTTTATAATAAACCTCCAATAAATTTATATCCTCTTCATCAAGAGATTTTAATACCTTATCCTTATACTGATTTTTCGTTTCATTATCTACGCTCTCTAAAATAAGCTCTAAATTCAAGCTATCAAGATAAGTTAAAATATCATGGTTTTCAGCAGAGTACTTAAGGGCAATTCTAGCTTCTTCATAAGATTTATACGCTTCATATAAACCCTTTAACCTCCCTACCCCCCCAGTTAAAATTCCATGATACTTACTTAATGTTTCCAAATGAGTATTTCTTAATTTATTATATCTTTCCTGGTTTACTAAAGCTATGAATTCATTAGGATAAATATATAGTTTGAATATATTACCAATATCATCTAATACACCCTTTATGTGATTCTCTATAGTCTCTAGCTCTCTTAGATTATGATACTTATTTATTTTTAAAATAACTATAGCAAACTGCTGATCTAACTCTATTCCAAATTCCTGAAGAATATTTTCAATTTCATTTTTATCTTCAACATTATTATATATCAACGACTTTACAACATAATTTATTCTCTGTTTATCTGCTTCATATTTATAATTTAGCTGCTGTTCTTTTATAAATATTTCTGTGATTTTAGTAACTAAAAATCCAAATTTACTAACTTCACTAGGCTCTCCAGTTATACCTATAGCACCTACTGCAATATTGTTTATTTTTATGGGATAGTTTATACCTTTTCTACTTCCTTTATATTCCTCATTATCTTCAACAGTTACATTACTCAAAGTTTTTATAGCATTATGTCCTGCTTGATGAAAGGTGTTAAGTCTAGATTTATCCGTACTACCTATAATTATCCCATCTATATCTATAAAATTTATATCTTTATCTACAACCTCTTTAACTGCATTTACTATTTCTTGAGCTAAGTTAAAATTGATTTTATTAATAATCATGATTTAAATCATCTCCTTGTGAAGCGCTATAGACAAACTTAAAGGAGGTTACATTGTAACAAATATTATAAACCACTAAATTAATTCATCCTGCTTTAGTAAATTAAACAATGTAGGATTCAAATTAAATTCATTCATTAAAGCATTAACCTCTGAAAGTGCCTTTTCCTTTTTTTCCTTAGTTATACTAGTCTTCGACGCCCTTATTAATATGTTTTTAGGAGAATGAGCTATATCTATAAATTCTAAAAGCTGAGTTTTATATCCTAAAGATTCTAAAAGATTTCCTCTTACTGCATCAGTCATAAGAGCTGCTACTCGTTCTTGAACTATGCCATACCTAGTAAGTATAGATAAGGATTCCGTGTTCATTTGCTTATTAAACTCATGCTGACAACAAGGTACAGAAAAAATCATTTTACTGTTCCATTTAATAGCATTATATAGTGCATAATCTGTAGCAGTATTACAGGCATGTAAGGTAATTACCATATCAACCTTATCATTATATTTAAATCCATTTATATCACCTAACTCAAAGTGTAAGTTGTCATAATTATATCTTTTAGCAATATCATTACATTTCTCAATTACATCCTTTTTAAGATCTAGACCTATCATCTTAACATTAATTTTCTTAATCTCTACAAAATAGTAATATAGTACAAAGGTTAAATAAGATTTCCCACATCCAAAATCTAAAATTGTAAGCTCTTTATAATCATTCTTTTTAATTTCATCATCAATGACTTCAACAAATCTATTTATTTGTTTATACTTATCATACTTAGAATTTACCACCTTACCTTCTTTAGTGAAAATTCCTAAATCTATAAGAGGTTCAATTATCATTCCTTCTTTAAGGATATAATTCTTTTCTTTATTATGTTCTTTATTAATAATACTTTCATTATTGCTTGTTTTCTTTCCTAAATGAACTTTACCTTTTTTAGATATTCTTAAATCAAAGGTAATATTACTTGCCCAAGCAGAAACTTGTTTATAATTATCCACTATATACTCTAAGACTTTTTCCTTTAATAAATCTAAATGAATGTTTTCATGAAATACCTGCTTATCAGTATACTTTTCTATTTGATAATACTCCTTCGAGTTGTTTTCCTTTAATATAAATATTATTTTGTTATATT